>NZ_JBKGGU010000021.1:0-102288 GCF_052042015.1 Pseudomonas sp. SMV71
GGAAAAGTGATCCTGTGTTTCTATGCAACTGCCTTTCTCGTGGCTATCATGCGGGCCTTATTATCAGGGCGCAGTCCGCATGCTCACGTTGCTAAAACTTCTCAAGGATGGACGCTTTCATTCCGGTCAGGCGCTTGGTGGCGCCCTGGGCGTCAGTCGTAGTGCTGTGTGGAAGCAGTTGCAACTCCTTGAAGCCGAGTTCGGGTTGTCCGTTCACAAAGTGCGTGGCAGGGGGTACCAGCTGGCTAAGCCGCTATTGCTTCTTGATGCAGCGCAAATTCGTGCAAAAGGGCTGTGTGAGTGGCCTGTCCATACATTCGACGTGATTGACTCCACCAATGCCGAGGCGCTGCGCTCAATCGAGCGCGGGGTAGAGGCGCCATTCCTTATCCTGGCTGAACGACAGGTGGCTGGGCGCGGGCGACGAGGGCGTAAGTGGGTCAGTCCGTTTGCCGACAATCTTTATTACAGTCTCGTATTGCGCATTGATGGCGGTATGCGACAACTCGAAGGGCTTAGCCTCGTAGTTGGCCTTGCAGTCATGCATACATTGCGTGATATGGGGGTTGTCGAGGCGGGACTGAAATGGCCAAACGACGTGCTGGTGGGAGAGAAGAAGATTGCGGGAATCTTGCTGGAGTTGGTGGGAGATCCTGCAGACGTTTGTCACGTTGTCCTGGGTATCGGTATTAATGTGAACATGCAATCGACTGATGAGGTTGAGCAGCAGTGGACCTCCATGTGCCTAGAGATCGGCATGGATTTGGATAGAAATGAGTTGGTGGCGCGAATGAGTGCGAAGCTTCAGCAATATATGAAGCTCCACCAAGCGTCGGGATTCGCCGCGATCCAGTCCGAATGGGAGCATTACCATCTGTGGCAGGGGCGAACTGTATCGCTGATTGCTGGGACTACTCGGATTGACGGCGTTGTGGCGGGTATTGATCTCCAGGGTGCGCTGCGTTTGAAGGTGGATGGTGTGGAAAAAATCTTTAGCGGTGGTGAGCTCAGTTTGAGGTTACGTGATGATTCTTGAGCTCGATTGCGGCAATAGTTTTATAAAGTGGCGGGTCCTTCACTCTGATGGCGTGACTCCTGTTGACGGTGGCGTGGTCAGTTCCGATGGAGATCTCTTGGCGTGCTTGAGTAATGCCGAGAAATTCCATTTGGAAAAATGCCGGCTTGTGAGCGTAAGGACTCCGGAGGAAACCGATTCGCTGGTGACGGCATTGGTTGATGCGTTTCGAGTATCCGTGGCTCGTGCAGTGCCGACGGAGGAAATGGCTGGCGTGCGAAACGGATATAGGGATTTTGAGCGGTTGGGTCTCGACCGTTGGTTGGCATTGCTTGGTGGGTTCCATCTTGCCTCGGGCGCGTGTCTGGTGCTTGACTTTGGAACTGCGGTTACAGCCGACTTCGTCGCCGCCAACGGTGAGCATCTGGGCGGGTTTATATGTCCTGGGATGCCGCTGATGCGAAACCAGTTGCGGACTCATACCCGGCGAATTCGCTATGACGATACTGCAGCGGAGCGGGCTCATGAGAGCCTTGCCCCAGGCCGGGCGACTGTTGAGGCGGTTGAGCGGGGTTGCACGCTGATGCTCAGGGGGTTCGTCCTGACTCAGCTTGAATTGGCTCGGCAGTACTGGGGAGGGGATTTTGAGGTGTTCCTCACGGGAGGGGATGCGAATCTAGTTGCCGGGATTGTTCCTGATGCCAGGATGGTGCCTGACTTGGTTTTTGTCGGTCTGGCGATGGCTTGTCCGTTATCTTGAGGTTTTTATGCGGTGGCTTTTCCTGCTGTTGTTGGTTCTGAATATCTTTTATTACATATGGCATCAGCAAGAAGCGCCGCTTCGAGCCAAAGACGTAACCCCGCTGAGCTTGTACCGCGGATCGCAGCAAGATATTCATCTCTTGAGCGAGGCGGCGGACGCGCTCGCCAGGCGTGATTCAGGCAAAGCCGCCGAGGGGCTGAAGAGCTGCATCTATCTTGGCGGTTTCGTTCGATCAGAATTGGCCAGGCAGCTCGAGCAGCGGCTGGTTGCCTCGGGTATTGCGGGTCGTACCGTTACATTGTCTGGGCCAGCACTCCCTGAGGGGGCAGGATTCTGGGTCCAGGTACCGCCGGAAGGTGGAGGAAAGGTGAGTGAGGCGCTGCTTCAAAACCTTTCTAAAGAATTCAATGAGTTAAAACATAAAATAATGCCATGCGAAGGGGTTGCACCCGCAGGATAGTTTGCATAGAATGGCGCCCGCTTCGCAGCGAAGACCTTTTATAGTCAATGCCGCGAAGCATGGTCAATGCAGCTAACCTCAGGTTTTTTAATGAGAAATTGCTTGACAGAAGGCTGGCATGATGTAGAATGCCGGCTCGCTTAGGAGGGGTTCCCGAGCGGCCAAAGGGATCAGACTGTAAATCTGACGTCTACGACTTCGAAGGTTCGAATCCTTCCCCCTCCACCATTTTTAGCGTGAGCTGCAAGCTCCGCGGGTATAGTTTAGTGGTAGAACCTCAGCCTTCCAAGCTGATGATGCGGGTTCGATTCCCGCTACCCGCTCCAAGTTTGCAGGTTGTGCAAAGTGTTTTGCTCTTGTAGCTCAGTTGGTAGAGCACACCCTTGGTAAGGGTGAGGTCAGCGGTTCAAATCCGCTCAAGAGCTCCATATAACAAGGCAGATATGAAAATATCTGCCTTTGTTTTAATGGCTTGTGTGACTTGCTAAATTCTTCTCCTAGGGGTGATTTCGATGGCTAAGGAAAAGTTCGAACGTAATAAGCCGCACGTCAACGTTGGTACCATTGGTCACGTTGACCACGGTAAAACCACTTTGACCGCTGCTCTGACTCGCGTCTGCTCCGAAGTTTTCGGTTCGGCCCGTGTTGACTTCGACAAGATCGACAGCGCCCCGGAAGAAAAGGCTCGTGGTATTACCATCAACACTGCGCACGTAGAGTACGACTCCAATGTTCGTCACTACGCGCACGTTGACTGCCCAGGTCACGCCGACTACGTAAAAAACATGATCACCGGTGCTGCCCAGATGGACGGCGCGATCCTGGTTTGCTCGGCCGCTGATGGTCCGATGCCACAAACCCGTGAGCACATCCTGCTGTCCCGTCAGGTAGGCGTTCCGTACATCGTTGTCTTCCTGAACAAGGCTGACATGGTTGACGACGCTGAGCTGCTGGAGCTGGTTGAGATGGAAGTTCGCGACCTGCTGAGCACCTACGACTTCCCAAGCGACGACACTCCGATCATCATCGGTTCGGCGCTGATGGCTCTGAACGGTCAAGACGACAACGAAATGGGCACCACTGCCGTTCGTAAGCTGGTCGAGACCCTGGACAGCTACATTCCAGAACCAGAGCGTGCTATCGACAAGCCGTTCCTGATGCCAATCGAAGACGTATTCTCGATCTCCGGTCGCGGTACTGTTGTGACTGGTCGTGTTGAGCGTGGCATCGTCCGTATCCAGGAAGAAGTTGAGATCGTCGGTCTGCGCGAAACTCAGAAAACTACCTGCACCGGCGTTGAAATGTTCCGCAAGCTGCTCGACGAAGGTCGTGCTGGCGAGAACTGCGGCGTCCTGCTGCGCGGCACCAAGCGTGACGACGTTGAGCGTGGCCAGGTTCTGGTCAAGCCAGGCACCGTCAAGCCGCACACCAAGTTCACCGCAGAAGTTTACGTTCTGAGCAAGGAAGAAGGCGGTCGTCATACTCCGTTCTTCAAGGGCTACCGTCCACAGTTCTACTTCCGTACAACTGACGTGACTGGTAACTGCGAGCTGCCAGACGGCGTTGAAATGGTAATGCCAGGTGACAACATCCAGATGACTGTCACTCTGATCAAGACCATCGCGATGGAAGACGGTCTGCGTTTCGCTATCCGTGAAGGCGGTCGTACCGTCGGCGCTGGCGTCGTAGCCAAAGTCATCGAGTAAACAGTTGTAATGTCTTTTTCGGGCCGGCATAATGGTCGGCCTGATTTTGTTTTAGGTCAGTAGCTCAATTGGCAGAGCGACGGTCTCCAAAACCGTAGGTTGGGGGTTCGATTCCCTCCTGACCTGCCAGATTCACTCAGTGTGTCTGGCTTTCTTTTCACAGGATCTTCACAGATGACTCCTAAAGCTGAAGCTCAAGGCTCTCGCTTCGATCTGCTCAAGTGGCTAGTGGTAGTCGCTTTGGTGGTTGTTGGCGTTGTTGGCAATCAGTATTACTCTGCTTCGCCGATCCTGTACCGCGTACTTGCATTGCTCGCCATTGCTGCCGCTGCTGCCTTTGTAGGCTTGCAGACGGCCAAGGGTAAGTCTTTCTTTGTACTCGCTAAGGAAGCCCGCACTGAGATTCGTAAAGTCGTATGGCCGACTCGCCAAGAAACCACGCAGACCACGTTGATCGTTGTGGCTGTTGTTCTGGTAATGGCGTTGCTGCTGTGGGGGCTTGATTCCCTGCTCGGCTGGCTTGTTTCCTTGATTGTTGGCTAAGGGTGTCCCGTGGCTAAGCGTTGGTACGTTGTGCATGCTTACTCGGGTTACGAGAAGCATGTCATGCGCTCGCTGATTGAGCGCGTAAAGCTGGCAGGCATGGAAGATGGCTTTGGCGAGATTCTGGTCCCCACTGAAGAAGTGGTTGAGATGCGCAACGGCCAGAAGCGCAAAAGCGAGCGCAAGTTCTTTCCAGGCTATGTGCTGGTACAGATGGACATGAACGAAGGGACTTGGCACTTGGTCAAGGATACCCCTCGGGTGATGGGCTTTATTGGCGGTACCGCCGACAAGCCTGCGCCAATTACGGATAAAGAGGCGGAAGCGATTCTGCGTCGTGTTGCTGATGGTAGCGACAAGCCGAAGCCGAAGACGCTGTTTGAGCCGGGTGAGGTTGTACGTGTTACCGACGGTCCATTCGCTGATTTCAACGGCACGGTTGAAGAAGTTAACTACGAAAAGAGCCGGATCCAAGTGGCAGTGCTCATTTTCGGTCGCTCTACTCCGGTAGAGCTGGAGTTCAGTCAGGTCGAAAAGGTCTGATTGAGCAGGCATCCCAACCCCGCAGCCCTAGGCTGTGGGGTTTTGTCGTCACTGGGATAAACGCGCAAGTAACCGGGGAGCCTTTCGAGGCGTTCGAACCCGTAATTGGAGTGCCTCATGGCCAAGAAGATTACCGCTTACATCAAGCTGCAAGTGAAGGCCGCTCAGGCTAACCCAAGTCCACCCGTTGGTCCTGCTTTGGGTCAGCACGGTGTGAACATCATGGAATTCTGCAAAGCTTTCAACGCCCGTACCCAGGGTCTTGAGCCAGGCCTGCCGACTCCAGTGATCATCACTGTCTACAGCGACCGTAGCTTCACTTTCGAAACAAAAAGCACCCCTGCTTCGGTTCTGCTGAAGAAGGCTGCAGGTTTGACCAGCGGTTCCGCTCGTCCAAACACCGTTAAGGTTGGCACCGTTACCCGTGCGCAGCTGGAAGAAATCGCGAAAACCAAAAACGCGGATCTGACTGCAGCTGATATGGATGCAGCCGTGCGTACTATCGCCGGTTCTGCTCGTAGCATGGGCCTTAACGTGGAGGGTGTGTAATGGCTAAGCTGACCAAGCGTCAAAAGGCTATCGCCGGCAAAATCGAAGCAGGCAAGGCCTACAACTTTGTAGACGCCGCCGCTCTGCTGGCTGAGCTGTCGACTGTCAAGTTCAGCGAGTCGTTCGACATTGCTGTGAACCTGGGCGTTGACCCTCGTAAATCCGACCAGGTCGTTCGTAGCGCTACCGTGCTGCCTCACGGCACTGGCAAGACCGTTCGTGTAGCTGTCTTCACCCAAGGCCCGGCAGCTGAAGCTGCTCTGGCTGCTGGTGCCGATCGCGTTGGTATGGACGACCTGGCTGCTGAAATGAAAGGCGGCGACCTGAACTACGACGTGGTTATCGCATCCCCGGATGCCATGCGCGTTGTAGGTCAGCTGGGTCAGATCCTCGGTCCACGTGGCCTGATGCCTAACCCTAAAGTCGGCACCGTAACCCCGGACGTAGCCAGCGCGGTCAAAAATGCCAAGGCTGGTCAGGTTCGTTACCGCACCGACAAGAACGGCATCATCCATACTTCCGTCGGCAAGATTGGCTTCGACGCCGTCAAGCTGAAGGAAAACGTTGAAGCCCTGATCGCTGACCTGAAGCGTATCAAGCCAGCTTCTTCGAAAGGTATCTACGTCAAGCGTGTCACCCTGAGCACCACTATGGGTCCAGGTCTGGTCATCGATCAGAGCTCGCTCGACGCGTAAAGCTCGGATTGGCGCAGTCACTGCGCCAATCAATAAATTGGGGTCCCTGCCTGGCGGGGGCTGTCCAAGACCGTAGGCGACGAAAGTCTTAAACCACAAGCCTACGCAGATGGTGCTCCCGGTTCCTTACCGAATCAGACACCAAAACGACATTCGGTTTCGACCGGATGAAACGGTAACAAGCAGGAGTTAAACCCGTGGCAATTAAACTCGAAGACAAGAAGGCCATCGTCGCTGAAGTCAACGAGGCTGCCAAAGTCGCTCTGTCCGCTGTCGTGGCTGATGCCCGTGGCGTAACAGTAGGCGCAATGACCGGACTCCGTAAAGAGGCTCGTGAAGCTGGCGTTTACGTACGTGTCGTACGTAACACCCTGCTCAAGCGCGCTGTTGCCGACACTGAATACAGTGTCCTCAACGACGTGTTCACTGGCCCGACTCTTATCGCATTCTCCAAAGAGCACCCAGGCGCTGCCGCCCGTTTGTTCAAAGAGTTCGCCAAGAGTCAGGACAAGTTCGAGATCAAGGCAGCTGCGTTCGAGGGCAAGTTCCTCGCAGCTAACCAAATCGACGTACTGGCAACACTGCCGACCCGCGACGAAGCCATTTCGCAGCTGATGAGCGTGATTCAAGGCGCTACCAGCAAGCTGGCTCGTACCCTGGCTGCAGTTCGCGAGCAAAAAGAAGCTGCCGCAGCCTAAGGCTGAGCAAACTCTCTCGCGTATTTTTGTTTATTTCGATGGCCGCGTAGGCCGTCCCCCAATTCAGGAAATACAGCAATGTCTATCTCTCAAGACGATATCCTCAACGCCGTAGCTGAAATGTCGGTTCTGCAGGTTGTTGAGCTGATCAAAGCTTTCGAAGAAAAATTCGGCGTTTCCGCTGCTGCTGCTTCGGCTGGTCCAGCTGTTGCTGCTGCCGTTGTTGAAGAGCAAACCGAGTTCAACGTCATGCTGACCGAAGCTGGCGACAAGAAAGTAAACGTGATCAAGGCAGTACGTGAACTGACCGGTCTGGGCCTGAAAGAAGCCAAGGCTGTAGTTGACGGCGCTCCTGCCATGGTTCTGGAAGCTGTTGCCAAAGACGCAGCTGAAAAAGCCAAGGCCGCTCTGGAAGAAGCAGGCGCTAAAGTCGAGCTGAAGTAAGCATCGACTTTGCGTCTCCAGCCCGAGCGTTAAGCGACAGGCTGATGGCTGGTGGCTCTTGCCACCGGCCTTTTTCCGTTATTGGCGGCCGACTGGGTTGGCGCTGATAGCGAGCTTTAACCACCCGATGCGGTGGCGCAAACCAAGGGGTTTGCACGATTTTCTGGTCGCTCCCGTCGGGGGAGGCCAAACAAGCAGGTGACCAAGCTGGGGAACGCTGATGGCTTACTCATATACTGAGAAAAAACGTATCCGCAAGGACTTTAGCAAGTTGCCGGACGTCATGGATGTGCCGTACCTCCTGGCCATCCAGCTGGATTCGTATCGTGAATTCTTGCAAGCGGGAGCGACTAAAGATCAGTTCCGCGACGTGGGCCTGCATGCGGCCTTCAAATCCGTTTTCCCGATCATCAGCTACTCCGGCAATGCTGCGCTGGAGTACGTCGGTTATCGCTTGGGCGAACCGGCATTTGATGTCAAAGAATGCGTATTGCGCGGTGTAACTTACGCCGTACCTTTGCGGGTAAAAGTGCGCCTGATCATTTTCGACAAAGAATCGTCGAACAAAGCGATCAAGGACATCAAAGAGCAAGAAGTCTACATGGGCGAAATTCCCCTGATGACTGAAAACGGTACCTTCGTTATCAACGGTACCGAGCGTGTAATCGTTTCCCAGCTGCACCGTTCTCCGGGCGTGTTCTTCGACCACGACCGTGGCAAGACGCACAGCTCCGGCAAACTGCTCTACTCCGCGCGCATCATTCCTTACCGCGGTTCGTGGTTGGACTTCGAGTTCGATCCGAAGGACTGCGTATTCGTGCGTATCGACCGTCGTCGCAAGTTGCCTGCATCGGTACTGTTGCGTGCGCTCGGCTATACCACCGAGGAAGTGCTGGACGCGTTCTACACCACCAACGTCTTCCATGTGCAGGGTGAAAACCTGAGCCTGGAGCTGGTTCCTCAGCGTCTGCGTGGTGAAATTGCTGTCCTCGACATCCAGGATGACAAGGGCAAGGTTATTGTCGAGCAGGGTCGTCGTATTACCGCTCGCCATATCAACCAGCTCGAAAAAGCCGGCATCAAAGAGCTGCAGGTGCCAATGGACTACGTCTTGGGCCGCACCACGGCCAAGGCAATCGTGCATCCTGCCACTGGCGAGATCATTGCAGAGTGCAATACCGAACTGAGCACCGAGCTGCTGGCGAAAATCGTCAAGGCCCAGGTCGTTCGTATCGAAACTCTGTACACCAACGACATCGACTGCGGTCCTTTCATCTCCGACACGCTGAAGATCGACTCCACCGGCAACCAACTGGAAGCCCTGGTCGAAATCTATCGCATGATGCGTCCTGGCGAGCCACCAACCAAGGATGCTGCAGAGACCCTGTTCAACAACCTGTTCTTCAGCCCTGAGCGCTATGACTTGTCTGCGGTCGGCCGGATGAAGTTCAACCGTCGTATCGGTCGTACCGAGATCGAAGGTTCGGGCGTGCTGAACAAGGATGACATCGTTGCGGTGCTCAAGACACTGGTCGACATCCGTAACGGCAAGGGCATCGTCGATGACATCGACCACCTGGGTAACCGTCGTGTTCGCTGCGTAGGCGAGATGGCCGAGAACCAGTTCCGTGTTGGCCTGGTGCGTGTAGAGCGCGCGGTCAAGGAACGTCTGTCGATGGCTGAAAGCGAAGGCCTGATGCCGCAAGACCTGATCAACGCCAAGCCAGTGGCTGCGGCAGTGAAGGAGTTCTTCGGTTCCAGCCAGCTGTCCCAGTTCATGGACCAGAACAACCCGCTGTCCGAGATCACTCACAAGCGTCGTGTCTCTGCACTCGGCCCAGGCGGTCTGACCCGTGAGCGTGCGGGCTTTGAAGTTCGTGACGTACACCCGACTCACTATGGCCGTGTATGCCCGATCGAGACCCCTGAAGGTCCGAACATCGGTTTGATCAACTCCCTGGCGGCTTATGCGCGCACCAACCAGTATGGCTTCCTGGAAAGCCCGTACCGTGTGGTGAAAGAGGGTGTGGTCACTGACGATATCGTGTTCCTGTCCGCTATCGAAGAGGCCGATCACGTGATCGCCCAGGCTTCGGCGACCATGAACGAGCAGAAAGTGCTGGTCGACGAGCTGGTGGCTGTACGTCACCTGAACGAGTTCACCGTCAAGGCGCCGGAAGACGTCACCTTGATGGACGTATCGCCGAAGCAGGTTGTGTCGGTAGCCGCGTCGCTGATCCCGTTCCTTGAGCACGACGACGCCAACCGTGCGTTGATGGGTTCGAACATGCAGCGTCAGGCAGTACCGACCCTGCGTGCCGACAAGCCGCTGGTAGGTACCGGCATGGAGCGTAACGTTGCCCGTGACTCCGGCGTCTGCGTTGTGGCTCGTCGTGGTGGCGTGATCGATTCCGTCGATGCCAGCCGTATCGTGGTTCGGGTTGCCGATGACGAAGTTGAACCGGGCGAAGCCGGCGTCGACATCTACAACCTGACCAAATACACCCGCTCCAACCAGAACACCTGCATCAACCAGCGTCCGCTGGTGAGCAAAGGTGATCGGGTTCAGCGCAGCGACATCATGGCCGACGGTCCGTCCACCGACATGGGTGAACTGGCGCTGGGTCAGAACATGCGCATTGCGTTCATGGCGTGGAACGGCTTCAACTTCGAAGACTCCATCTGCCTGTCCGAGCGTGTGGTTCAAGAAGATCGCTTCACCACGATCCACATCCAGGAACTGACCTGTGTGGCCCGTGACACCAAGCTTGGCCCGGAAGAAATCACTGCGGACATCCCGAACGTGGGTGAAGCTGCACTGAACAAGCTGGACGAAGCCGGTATCGTTTATGTAGGTGCTGAAGTAGGCGCTGGCGACATCCTGGTGGGTAAGGTCACTCCGAAAGGCGAGACCCAGCTGACTCCGGAAGAAAAACTGCTGCGTGCCATCTTCGGTGAAAAAGCCAGCGACGTTAAAGACACCTCCCTGCGCGTGCCAACCGGCACCAAGGGTACCGTCATCGACGTACAGGTCTTCACTCGCGATGGCGTCGAGCGTGATGCTCGTGCACTGTCCATCGAGAAAAGTCAGCTCGACGAGATCCGCAAGGACCTGAACGAAGAGTTCCGCATCGTTGAAGGCGCTACTTTCGAACGTCTGCGCGCAGCGCTGGTCGGCCACAAGGTCGAGGGCGGCGCCGGCCTGAAGAAAGGCCAGGAAATCACCGACGAGGTTCTCGACGGTCTCGAGCACGGCCAGTGGTTCAAACTGCGCATGGCCGAAGACGCTTTGAACGAGCAGCTCGAGAAGGCTCAGGCCTACATCGTTGATCGCCGCCGTCTGCTGGACGACAAGTTCGAAGACAAGAAGCGCAAGCTGCAGCAGGGCGATGACCTGGCTCCAGGCGTGCTGAAAATCGTCAAGGTCTACTTGGCAATCCGTCGTCGCATCCAGCCGGGCGACAAGATGGCCGGTCGTCACGGTAACAAAGGTGTGGTCTCGGTGATCATGCCGGTTGAAGACATGCCGCACGATGCCAACGGCACGCCGGTCGATGTGGTCCTCAACCCGCTGGGCGTACCTTCGCGTATGAACGTTGGCCAGATCCTCGAAACCCATCTGGGCCTCGCGGCCAAGGGCCTGGGCGAGAAGATCAACCGCATGCTCGAAGAGCAGCGCAAGGTTGCTGACCTGCGTAAGTTCCTGCACGAGATCTACAACGAGATCGGCGGTCGCAACGAAGAGCTGGACAGCTTCTCCGACCAGGAAATCCTGGACTTGGCGAAGAACCTCAAGGGCGGCGTTCCAATGGCTACCCCTGTGTTCGACGGTGCCAAGGAAGTTGAAATCAAGGCCATGCTGAAGCTGGCAGACCTGCCGGAAAGCGGCCAGATGCAGCTGTTCGATGGTCGTACCGGCAACAAGTTCGAGCGCCCGGTCACCGTTGGCTACATGTACATGCTGAAGCTGAACCACTTGGTAGACGACAAGATGCACGCCCGTTCTACCGGTTCTTACAGCCTGGTTACCCAGCAGCCGCTGGGTGGTAAGGCGCAGTTCGGTGGTCAGCGTTTCGGGGAGATGGAGGTCTGGGCACTGGAAGCTTACGGTGCTGCATACACTCTGCAAGAAATGCTCACAGTGAAGTCGGACGATGTGAACGGTCGGACCAAGATGTACAAAAACATCGTGGACGGCGATCACCGTATGGAGCCGGGCATGCCCGAGTCCTTCAACGTGTTGATCAAGGAAATTCGTTCCCTCGGCATCGATATCGATCTGGAAACCGAATAACACGTGACGCGAATCGAGGGCGGGGCTGTTTTGCCCGCTCTCTGCTCCGCCAGGAGGAAAGGCCTTGAAAGACCTACTGAATTTGCTGAAAAACCAGGGTCAAGTCGAAGAGTTCGACGCCATCCGTATCGGATTGGCCTCGCCTGAGATGATCCGTTCGTGGTCGTTCGGTGAAGTTAAAAAACCGGAAACCATCAACTACCGTACGTTCAAACCCGAGCGTGACGGCCTGTTCTGCGCCAAGATCTTTGGCCCGGTAAAGGATTACGAGTGCCTGTGCGGTAAGTACAAGCGCTTGAAGCACCGCGGTGTGATCTGCGAGAAGTGCGGCGTTGAAGTCGCGCTGGCAAAAGTTCGTCGTGAGCGCATGGCGCACATCGAGCTGGCCTCGCCGGTTGCTCACATCTGGTTCCTGAAGTCGCTGCCGTCCCGTATCGGCTTGCTGATGGACATGACTCTGCGTGATATCGAGCGCGTTCTCTACTTCGAGAGCTATGTCGTTATCGATCCAGGCATGACCACCCTTGAAAAAGGCCAGTTGCTCAACGACGAGCAATATTTCGAAGCGCTGGAAGAGTTCGGCGACGATTTCGATGCCCGCATGGGTGCCGAAGCAGTCCGCGAACTGCTGCACGCGATCGACCTGGAGCACGAGATTGGTCGTCTGCGCGAAGAAATTCCGCAAACCAACTCTGAAACCAAGATCAAAAAGCTGTCCAAGCGTCTGAAGTTGATGGAGGCGTTCCAGGGCTCCGGCAACCTCCCAGAGTGGATGGTCCTGACCGTTCTGCCGGTTCTGCCGCCAGACCTGCGTCCACTGGTACCGCTCGACGGCGGCCGCTTCGCGACGTCCGACCTCAACGATCTGTATCGTCGGGTGATCAACCGTAACAACCGCTTGAAGCGCCTGCTTGACCTGTCCGCTCCGGACATCATCGTGCGCAACGAAAAGCGTATGTTGCAGGAAGCTGTCGACGCACTGCTCGACAACGGTCGTCGTGGCCGTGCGATTACCGGTTCCAACAAGCGTCCTCTGAAATCCCTGGCTGACATGATCAAGGGTAAGCAAGGTCGTTTCCGTCAGAACTTGCTCGGTAAGCGTGTTGACTACTCCGGTCGTTCTGTAATTACCGTAGGTCCGACCCTGCGTCTGCACCAGTGCGGTCTGCCCAAGAAGATGGCTCTGGAACTGTTCAAGCCGTTCATTTTCGGCAAGCTGGAAATGCGTGGTCTCGCTACCACAATTAAAGCTGCCAAGAAAATGGTCGAGCGCGAGCTGCCAGAGGTCTGGGACGTTCTCGCAGAAGTGATTCGCGAACACCCAGTGCTGCTCAACCGTGCACCGACCCTTCACCGTCTGGGTATTCAGGCATTTGAACCGGTACTGATCGAAGGTAAGGCTATCCAGCTGCACCCTCTGGTCTGTGCTGCGTACAACGCCGACTTCGACGGCGACCAGATGGCCGTGCACGTACCGCTGACGCTGGAAGCCCAGCTCGAAGCGCGTGCGTTGATGATGTCCACCAACAACATCCTGTCGCCAGCCAACGGTGAGCCGATCATCGTTCCGTCCCAGGACGTTGTATTGGGTCTGTACTACATGACTCGTGAGGCGATCAACGCCAAGGGCGAAGGTCGTGTGTTCGCGGATCTGCAGGAAGTTGACCGTGTGTTCCGTGCCGGCGAAGCCGCACTGCACGCCAAGGTCAAGGTGCGGATCACCGAAACCGTGAACGATCGTGATGGTGGCAGCGTCACCAACACCCGTATCGTCGACACCACCGTCGGCCGTGCGCTGTTGTTCCAGGTTGTGCCAAAAGGTCTGTCCTTCGACGTCGTCAACCTGCCGATGAAGAAGAAAGCGATCTCCAAGCTGATCAACCAGTGCTACCGCGTGGTTGGTTTGAAAGAGACCGTGATCTTCGCTGACCAATTGATGTACACCGGTTTTGCCTATTCGACCATTTCCGGCGTTTCCATCGGTGTTAACGACTTCGTTATCCCGGATGAAAAAGCTCGCATCATCGGTACCGCTACCGAGGAAGTGAAAGAGATCGAAAGTCAGTACGCCTCCGGCCTGGTAACCCAGGGCGAGAAGTACAACAAGGTGATCGACCTCTGGTCCAAGGCGAACGACGAAGTTTCCAAGGCGATGATGGCCAACCTCTCGAAAGAGAAAGTCATCGACCGTCATGGCGAAGAAGTTGATCAGGAATCCTTCAACTCGATGTACATGATGGCCGACTCGGGCGCACGGGGTTCTGCTGCGCAGATCCGTCAGCTCGCCGGTATGCGTGGCCTGATGGCCAAGCCGGACGGCTCCATCATCGAGACTCCGATTACGGCTAACTTCCGTGAGGGCTTGAGCGTACTCCAGTACTTCATCTCTACTCACGGTGCTCGTAAGGGTCTTGCGGATACCGCGTTGAAAACTGCGAACTCCGGTTATCTGACTCGTCGTCTGGTAGACGTGGCGCAGGATCTGGTTGTGACCGAGATCGACTGCGGCACCGAACACGGCCTGGTCATGACGCCGCACATTGAAGGCGGTGACGTTGTAGAGCCGTTGGGTGAGCGTGTATTGGGTCGTGTCATTGCTCGTGACGTATTCAAGCCTGGTACCGAGGATGTAATCGTTCCTGCCGGTACCCTGGTTGACGAGAAGTGGGTCGAGTTCATCGAGCTGAACAGCATCGACGAAGTGATCGTGCGTTCGCCGATCAGCTGCGAAACCCGCTACGGCATTTGCGCCAAGTGCTACGGTCGCGACCTGGCTCGTGGTCATCAGGTGAACATCGGTGAATCGGTTGGCGTCATCGCCGCCCAGTCCATCGGTGAGCCGGGTACCCAGCTGACGATGCGTACGTTCCACATCGGTGGTGCGGCCAGCCGGACCTCTGCGGCCGACAGCGTACAGGTGAAGAACGGCGGTACTGTCCGTCTGCATAACCTCAAGCATGTCGAGCGAGTGGACGGTCACTTGGTAGCCGTGTCCCGTTCCGGCGAGCTGGCTATCGCGGACGATTTCGGTCGTGAGCGCGAGCGCTACAAGCTGCCGTACGGTGCGGTCATTTCGGTGAAGGAAGGCGACAAGGTCGACGCTGGCGCAATCGTTGCCAAGTGGGATCCGCACACTCACCCGATCGTTACCGAGATGAAAGGTACCGTGACCTACGTGGGCATGGAAGAAGGCATCACGATCAAGCGTCAGACCGACGAATTGACCGGTATGACCAACATTGAAGTGCTCGATCCGAAAGATCGTCCAGCTGCGGGCAAGGACATCCGTCCTGCCGTGAAGATGGTCGACGACAACGGCAAGGACCTGTTGCTGCCGGGCACTGACGTTATCGCTCAGTACTTCCTGCCAGCCAACGCCCTGGTCGGTGTTGCGGACGGTGCGCGGATTGCGATCGGTGACGTTATCGCCCGTATCCCGCAGGAAACTTCCAAAACCCGCGACATCACCGGTGGTCTGCCGCGTGTTGCCGACCTGTTCGAAGCCCGTCGTCCGAAAGAGGCGTCGATCCTGGCTGAAGTCAGCGGCACCATCGCGTTCGGTAAAGAGACCAAGGGCAAGCGTCGCCTGGTCATTACGCCGAACGACGGTAGCGATCCGTACGAGGAGCTGATTCCGAAGTGGCGTCACCTGAACGTCTTCGAAGGTGAGCAGGTAAACCGCGGCGAAGTTATCTCCGACGGTCCTAGCGATCCGCACGACATCCTGCGTCTGCTGGGTGTGAGCGCGCTGGCCAAGTACATCGTGAACGAGATCCAGGACGTTTATCGTCTGCAAGGCGTGAAGATCAACGACAAGCACATCGAGACCATCCTGCGTCAGATGCTGCGTAAAGTTGAGATTTCCGAGTCCGGCGATTCCAGCTTCATCAAGGGCGACCAGATGGAACTGACTCACGTCCTGGTAGAAAACGAGCGCCTGGCAGCGGAAGACAAGTTCGTCGCCAAGTTCACTCGCGTGTTGCTGGGTATCACCAAGGCGTCGTTGTCCACTGAATCGTTCATCTCGGCGGCTTCCTTCCAGGAAACCACCCGGGTACTGACCGAGGCGGCGGTAACCGGCAAGCGCGACTACCTGCGCGGCCTGAAAGAAAACGTGGTCGTGGGTCGTCTGATCCCGGCCGGTACCGGTTTGGCCTACCACAGCGAGCGTAAGCGTCGCCGTGATGCAGACAAGCCGCTGCGCGTGAGCGCCAGTGAAGTGGAAGCTGCACTGACCGAAGCGCTGAACTCGAGCGGTAACTGAGTTCTGCGATAATTGAGTGCCTGGCCCTGGTCATCCCGTTCGGCGGATCGAGACAAATGTCGAGATCCGGCGGGCGGGGAGGTCGGGGCCTTGCCTTGACTGGGGACAAGATCCTCTTTAGACTCTTGATCCCCTAAATTTGGCGGGAATGCGTTCCTGCCATTTTGCTTTTCTTGCAAGACAATAGCGTCGCAAGACAACAGTGGAGCTAGTAGATGGCAACTATCAACCAGCTGGTACGTCAGCCGCGTAAGCGTATCGTCGAGAAATCCGACGTGCCTGCGCTGCAGAACTGCCCGCAACGTCGTGGCGTATGCACCCGTGTGTACACCACTACGCCGAAAAAACCTAACTCGGCACTGCGTAAAGTATGCCGTGTGCGCCTAACCAACGGTTTCGAGGTTTCCTCGTACATCGGCGGTGAAGGCCACAACCTGCAAGAGCACAGCGTGGTACTGATCCGCGGCGGTCGTGTAAAAGACTTGCCAGGTGTTCGTTACCACACCGTTCGCGGTTCTTTGGATACCTCCGGCGTTAAAGGTCGTAACCAGGGTCGTTCGAAATACGGTACCAAGCGTCCGAAATAATCGGCCGTTTTTTGCAGTTTTTAATTTTATTGAGTCGATAAGAGTAAGGTCGGGCACGCGTCAGCTGTCCCGGGCTAACCTGAAGACCGTTTGAGGGCTTATCAATGCCAAGACGTCGCGTAGCAGCCAAGCGTGAGATTCTGGACGATCCGAAATACGGAAGCCAGATCCTCGCCAAGTTCATGAACCACGTAATGGAAAGCGGCAAGAAAGCCGTTGCCGAGCGTATCGTTTATGGCGCGCTGGAAAAAGTTAAAGAGCGTAAGAACTCCGATCCCCTGGAACTCTTCGAAAAAGCACTCGACGCCATCGCTCCGCTGGTCGAAGTGAAGTCGCGCCGCGTAGGCGGTGCTACCTACCAGGTTCCGGTTGAAGTTCGTCCGTCCCGTCGTAACGCTCTTGCCATGCGCTGGCTTGTAGACTTCGCCCGCAAGCGCGGCGAGAAGTCCATGGCTCTGCGTTTGGCTGGCGAACTGCTGGACGCTGCTGAAGGTAAAGGTGCTGCAGTTAAGAAGCGTGAAGACGTGCACCGTATGGCTGAAGCCAACAAGGCTTTCTCGCACTACCGCTTCTAATTTTAGCGTCACTCAATTTGCGAGGGCTTTATGGCTCGTACTACACCGATTAACCGCTACCGTAACATCGGTATCGTCGCTCACGTGGATGCTGGTAAAACCACCACCACCGAGCGCGTCCTTTTTTACACCGGCAAAAGTCACAAAATGGGCGAGGTGCATGACGGCGCCGCGACCACAGACTGGATGGTGCAGGAGCAGGAGCGTGGTATTACCATTACTTCTGCTGCCATCACCGCCTTCTGGAAAGGTTCTGAGAAGCAGTATCCGCACGAGCATCGCTTCAACGTAATCGATACCCCGGGCCACGTGGACTTCACCATTGAAGTTGAGCGTTCCCTGCGTGTACTCGACGGCGCGGTCGTTGTGTTCTGTGGTACTTCGGGTGTTGAGCCTCAGTCGGAAACCGTATGGCGTCAGGCCAACAAATACGGCGTTCCACGTCTTGTTTACGTAAACAAGATGGACCGTGCGGGTGCCAACTTCCTGCGCGTGATCGGTCAAATCAAGCAGCGTCTGGGTCACACTCCGGTGCCTATCCAGCTCGCTATCGGTTCGGAAGACAACTTCCAGGGCCAGATCGATCTGATCAACATGCAAGCGGTTTACTGGAATGATTCCGACAAGGGTATGGTCCCTGTCCGTAAGGAAATTCCTGCCGAGCTGTTGGAAGAAGCCGAGCAATGGCGCAGCAACATGGTTGAGGCTGCGGCCGAAGCCAGTGAAGAGCTGATGAACAAATACCTCGAGGGTGAAGAGCTCTCCAACGAGGAAATCAAGGCCGCTCTGCGTCAGCGTACTATCGCTGGCGAGATCGTTCTTGCTGTTTGCGGCTCCTCCTTCAAGAACAAGGGTGTTCCCCTGGTTCTCGACGCCGTTATCGACTTCCTGCCTGCTCCGACCGACATTCCTGCTATCAAGGGTTCGAACCCGGATAACGAGGAAGAGGAAATGGAGCGTCACGCAAGTGACGACGAGCCTTTCGCGGCTCTGGCATTCAAGATCGCTACCGACCCATTCGTGGGCACCTTGACCTTTGTCCGGGTTTACTCGGGCGTTTTGGCCTCCGGCGACGGCGTGATCAACTCGGTAAAAGGCAAGAAAGAGCGTGTGGGTCGTATGGTGCAAATGCACGCAAACGCCCGTGAAGAGATCAAGGAAGTGCGCGCTGGCGACATCGCGGCCTTGATCGGCATGAAGGACGTCACCACTGGCGAAACCTTGTGCAACGCTGACAAGCCAATCATCCTGGTTCGCATGGACTTCCCGGAGCCGGTTATTTCGGTTGCCGTTGAGCCAAAAACCAAGGATGACCAGGAAAAAATGGGTATCGCTCTGGGCAAGCTCGCTCAGGAAGACCCGTCTTTCCGCGTCAAGACTGATGAAGAGACTGGTCAGACGATCATCTCCGGCATGGGCGAGCTGCACCTGGACATCCTGGTTGACCGGATGCGCCGTGAGTTCAACGTCGAAGCCAACATCGGTAAGCCGCAGGTTTCCTATCGTGAGCGCATCACGAAGAGCTGTGAAATCGAAGGCAAGTTCGTTCGTCAATCCGGTGGTCGTGGCCAGTTCGGTCATTGCTGGATCCGTTTTGCACCGGCTGACGAAGGTCAGGAGGGCCTGCAATTCCTGAACGAAGTCGTAGGTGGTGTGGTTCCTAAGGAATACATCCCGGCGATCCAGAAGGGTATCGAAGAGCAGATGAAGAACGGCGTCGTTGCCGGCTATCCGCTGATCGGCCTGAAGGCTACCGTGTTCGATGGTTCTTACCACGACGTCGACTCCAACGAGATGGCGTTCAAGGTGGCTGCTTCCATGGCAACCAAGCAACTGGCCCAGAAGGGTGGCGGTGAGTTGCTGGAGCCGATCATGGCGGTAGAAGTCGTTACGCCTGAAGACTACATGGGTGATGTCATGGGCGACCTTAACCGTCGTCGTGGCATGATTCTGGGTATGGAAGATACGGTTTCCGGCAAGGTCAT
Source organism: Pseudomonas sp. SMV71 (assembly GCF_052042015.1). NCBI lineage: Bacteria > Pseudomonadati > Pseudomonadota > Gammaproteobacteria > Pseudomonadales > Pseudomonadaceae > Pseudomonas > Pseudomonas sp. SMV71. The sequence continues at coordinate 19,122 of NZ_JBKGGU010000021.1, forward strand.
TCGTGCCGAGGTTCCGTTGGGTGAAATGTTCGGTTACGCAACCGACGTTCGTTCCATGTCTCAGGGTCGCGCAAGCTACTCCATGGAATTCAAAAAATACAATACAGCTCCGTCGCATATCGTCGAAACTGTTACTAAAAAGCAAGGCTGATTCAGCCCTTTAAGCTAGGAGTTAATTGTCGTGGCTAAAGAAAAATTTGAACGGAACAAACCGCACGTCAACGTTGGCACCATCGGCCACGTTGACCACGGTAAAACCACTCTGACCGCTGCTCTGACTCGCGTCTGCTCCGAAGTTTTCGGTTCGGCCCGTGTTGACTTCGACAAGATCGACAGCGCCCCGGAAGAAAAGGCTCGTGGTATTACCATCAACACTGCGCACGTAGAGTACGACTCCAATGTTCGTCACTACGCGCACGTTGACTGCCCAGGTCACGCCGACTACGTAAAAAACATGATCACCGGTGCTGCCCAGATGGACGGCGCGATCCTGGTTTGCTCGGCCGCTGATGGTCCGATGCCGCAAACCCGTGAGCACATCCTGCTGTCCCGTCAGGTAGGCGTTCCGTACATCGTTGTCTTCCTGAACAAGGCTGACATGGTTGACGACGCTGAGCTGCTGGAACTGGTTGAGATGGAAGTTCGCGACCTGCTGAGCACCTACGACTTCCCAGGCGACGACACTCCGATCATCATCGGTTCGGCGCTGATGGCTCTGAACGGTCAAGACGACAACGAAATGGGCACCACTGCCGTTCGTAAGCTGGTCGAGACCCTGGACAGCTACATTCCAGAACCAGAGCGTGCTATCGACAAGCCGTTCCTGATGCCAATCGAAGACGTGTTCTCGATCTCCGGTCGCGGTACTGTTGTGACTGGTCGTGTTGAGCGTGGCATCGTCCGTATCCAGGAAGAAGTTGAGATCGTCGGTCTGCGCGAAACTCAGAAAACTACCTGCACCGGCGTTGAAATGTTCCGCAAGCTGCTCGACGAAGGTCGTGCTGGCGAGAACTGCGGCGTCCTGCTGCGCGGCACCAAGCGTGACGACGTTGAGCGTGGCCAGGTTCTGGTCAAGCCAGGCACCGTCAAGCCGCACACCAAGTTCACCGCAGAAGTCTACGTTCTGAGCAAGGAAGAAGGCGGTCGTCATACTCCGTTCTTCAAGGGCTACCGTCCACAGTTCTACTTCCGTACAACTGACGTGACTGGTAACTGCGAGCTGCCAGACGGCGTTGAAATGGTAATGCCAGGTGACAACATCCAGATGACTGTCACTCTGATCAAGACCATCGCGATGGAAGACGGCCTGCGTTTCGCTATCCGTGAAGGCGGTCGTACCGTCGGCGCTGGCGTCGTAGCCAAAGTCATCGAGTAAGGCTCTTTCAGAGTCAGCTCAATGAGTGAAAAAGCCCCCGCCTAGCGGGGGCTTTTTTATTGAGTTGACACCTATCAGGTGCGTCTATAGAATTGCGCCTCCTTTTAACGGGCGTATTGCGCCCGGTGGGAATAGCAGCCGGAGTCTGAAATCCAATGCAAAATCAGCAAATCCGTATCAGGTTGAAGGCTTTTGACCATCGCCTGATCGACCAATCCACCCAGGAAATCGTGGAAACCGCGAAACGTACTGGTGCTCAAGTGCGTGGTCCTATTCCACTGCCTACCCGTAAAGAGCGGTTCACCGTTCTGGTCTCCCCGCACGTCAACAAAGACGCGCGTGACCAGTACGAGATCCGCACTCATAAGCGCGTTCTGGACATCGTCCAGCCAACGGATAAAACCGTTGATGCACTTATGAAGCTTGATCTTGCGGCCGGTGTGGAAGTGCAGATCAGCCTCGGCTAAGACTCGGTCTTGGTCGTGTAACGCTCTGAAATGGGCGGCCATAGCGGGTGAAAGCCCCGTACACTCATGAGGTTTACAACATGACTATTGGTGTAGTCGGTCGTAAATGCGGTATGACCCGTATTTTCACCGAAGAAGGTGTCTCCATTCCGGTCACGGTCATTGAGATCGAGCCGAATCGCGTCACCCAGTTCAAAACTGAAGAAACCGATGGCTATCGTGCAGTGCAAGTCACTGTCGGCGAGCGTCGCGCTTCGCGTGTAACAGCAGCTCAAGCTGGCCACTTCGCAAAAGCGAACGTTGCCGCTGGTCGTACCGTAATGGAATTCCGTCTTGAAGAAGGCGACTACCAGGCCGGCGATCTGATCAAGGCTGAAATCTTCGCCGCTGGCCAACTGGTTGATGTAACCGGTCAGTCCAAGGGTAAAGGCTTCCAGGGTACGATCAAGCGTTGGAACTTCCGCGGGCAAGATAACACCCACGGTAACTCCGTATCCCACCGCGTTCCAGGCTCTATCGGCCAGTGCCAGACTCCTGGTCGTGTATTCAAGGGCAAGAAAATGTCCGGTCATATGGGCGCCGAGCGCGTGACCGTGCAGTCCCTCGAAGTAGTGCGCGTGGACGCTGAACGCAATCTGTTGTTGGTCAAGGGCGCTGTTCCTGGCGCTACTGGCGGCAACGTGGTTGTACGTCCAGCAGCCAAGGCTCGCGGTTAAGGGGAAGCTGACATGCAATTAAATGTAAATGACGCTCAAGCGATCGAAGTTTCCGAACTGACATTTGGCGGCGAATTCAACGAGACGCTGGTTCACCAAGCAGTCGTGGCCTACATGGCTGGCGGCCGTCAAGGTAGCAAGCAGCAAAAGACCCGTTCCGACGTTTCCGGTGGCGGCAAGCGCCCATGGCGTCAGAAAGGTACTGGCCGTGCTCGTGCCGGTACTATCCGTAGCCCAATCTGGCGTGGCGGCGGTACCACTTTCGCAGCTCGTCCTCAGGATCACTCCCAGAAGCTGAACAAGAAGATGTATCGCGCGGCGATGCGTTCCATTCTTGCTGAGCTGGTGCGTACTGATCGTCTGGTCGTGGTTCAGGACTTCGCTGTTGAAGCACCGAAAACCAAAGATCTGCTGAACAAGCTGAATGGCATGGGCCTGACTGACGTCCTGATCGTGTCTGACGCTGTTGATCAGAACCTGTACCTGGCTGCTCGCAACCTGCCGCACGTCGATGTACGTGACGTACAAGGTTCCGATCCGGTCAGTCTGATCGCATACGACAAGGTGTTGATCACCGTGTCGGCCGTGAAGAAATTCGAGGAGCTGCTGGGATGAACCAGGAACGCGTATTTAAAGTTCTGCTTGGCCCGCACGTTTCCGAGAAGGCTACGGTTCTGGCAGACAAGAAAGGCCAGTTCGTTTTCAAGGTTGCTACCGACGCAACCAAGCTGGAAATCAAGAAGGCCGTCGAAAGCCTGTTCAGCGTGAAAGTAGAGCGCGTGACTACTCTGAATGTTCTGGGTAAGAGCAAGCGCACTGCTCGCGGTCTGGGCAAGCGTAATGACTGGAAGAAGGCAGTTATCTCCCTTCAGCCAGGCCAAGATCTCGATTTCAGCAGCAGTGCTGAGTAAGGAAGGGGTGCATCATGGCAATCGTTAAATGCAAACCGACTTCCCCTGGCCGCCGTTTTGTGGTCAAGGTGGTCAACCAGGAGCTGCATAAAGGCGCTCCTCACGCACCGCTGCTCGAGAAAAAATCGAAGTCTGGTGGTCGTAACAACAATGGCCGCATTACTACACGTCACGTGGGTGGTGGTCATAAGCAGCATTATCGTCTGGTCGACTTCCGTCGCAACGACAAGGATGGCATCGCTGCCACCGTCGAGCGTATCGAATACGATCCAAACCGTACTGCTCACATCGCTCTGCTGCTGTACGCAGATGGCGAGCGTCGCTACATCATCGCCCCTAAAGGCGTGAGCGCTGGCGACCAGCTGATCGCAGGTGCTCTGGCGCCGATCAAGCCGGGCAACGCTCTGCAACTGCGCAACATTCCAGTTGGTAGCACCGTACACGGCATCGAATTGAAGCCAGGTAAAGGCGCGCAAATCGCTCGTTCCGCTGGTGCTTCGGCTCAGCTGATCGCTCGTGAAGGTGTCTACGTGACCCTGCGTCTGCGTTCTGGTGAGATGCGTAAAGTCCTGGCTGAATGCCGTGCGACCCTGGGCGAAGTCTCGAACTCCGAGCACAGCCTGCGTTCGTTGGGTAAAGCTGGTGCCAAGCGCTGGCGTGGCGTTCGCCCAACCGTTCGTGGTGTTGCCATGAACCCGGTTGACCACCCACATGGTGGTGGTGAAGGTCGTACCTCTGGTGGTCGTCATCCGGTATCGCCATGGGGCTTCCCGACTAAGGGCGCGAAGACTCGTGGTAATAAGCGTACCGACAAAATGATCGTCCGTCGTCGCAAGTAAATAGAGGGATACGACAGTGCCACGTTCTCTGAAAAAAGGTCCTTTTATTGATCTTCACCTACTGAAGAAGATCGAAGTGGCGGCGGAAAAGAACGATCGCAAACCAGTTAAGACCTGGTCGCGCCGTTCGATGATCCTGCCACAAATGGTCGGTCTGACCATCGCTGTACACAACGGTCGCCAGCACGTCCCAGTTCTCGTGAACGAAGACATGGTCGGCCACAAACTGGGCGAGTTCGCCGGTACCCGCACATACCGTGGGCACGTGGCTGACAAGAAAGCCAAGCGTTAAGGGGTAAGGAAATGGAAGTAGCCGCTAAGTTGTCGGGCGCTCGAATCTCCGCCCAGAAAGCCCGCTTGGTCGCCGACCAGATCCGCGGGAAGAAGGTGGGCGAAGCGCTCAACCTGTTGGCTTTCAGCAGTAAGAAAGCCGCCGAGATCATGAAAAAAGTGCTGGAGTCGGCCGTAGCCAACGCCGAGCATAACGAAGGCGCAGACGTTGATGACCTGAAAGTCAGCACCGTTTTCGTCAACGAAGGGCGTTCGCTGAAGCGCATCATGCCACGTGCCAAAGGCCGTGCTGATCGCATCGTCAAGCGGTCTTGCCATATCACTGTCAAGGTTGCTGACAAGTAACGGAGTCGAAGAGATGGGTCAGAAAGTACATCCCATTGGCATTCGCCTGGGAATCGTCAAGGAGCACACCTCCGTCTGGTACGCAGACGGCCGGACTTATGCGGACTACTTGTTCGCTGATCTGAAGGTGCGTGAGTATCTCCAAGACAAACTAAAAAGCGCGTCCGTAAGCCGTATCGATATCCATCGTCCGGCTCAGACTGCACGCATCACCATCCACACCGCTCGTCCAGGTATCGTTATCGGGAAGAAAGGTGAGGATGTTGAGAAGCTGCGTCAGGACCTGACCAAGCAAATGGGTGTGCCTGTGCACATCAATATCGAAGAGATCCGCAAGCCGGAGCTCGACGGTATGCTGGTTGCGCAGAGCGTAGCTCAGCAGCTGGAGCGTCGCGTCATGTTCCGTCGCGCTATGAAGCGCGCTGTACAGAACGCCATGCGCATTGGTGCCAAGGGCATCAAAATCCAAGTGAGCGGTCGTCTCGGCGGTGCTGAAATCGCACGTACTGAATGGTATCGCGAAGGTCGTGTGCCACTGCACACCCTGCGTGCCGACATCGACTATGCCAACTACGAAGCTCACACCACCTACGGTGTGATCGGTGTAAAGGTTTGGATCTTCAAAGGCGAAGTAATTGGTGGTCGCCAAGAAGAACTGAAACCACAAGCACCAGCGCCTCGTAAAAAAGCTGCTAAGTAAGGGGTACGCCAAATGTTGCAACCAAAGCGTACGAAGTTCCGCAAGCAGATGACCGGTCACAACCGTGGCCTGGCACTGCGCGGTAGCAAAGTCAGCTTCGGCGAGTTCGCGCTGAAGTCTGTTGCTCGTGGTCGTCTCACCGCTCGTCAGATCGAGTCGGCACGTCGTGCCCTGACCCGTCACGTAAAACGTGGCGGCAAGATCTGGATCCGTGTATTCCCGGACAAGCCTGTCACCAAGAAGCCACTCGAAGTTCGGATGGGTAAAGGTAAGGGTAACGTGGAGTACTGGGTTGCCCAGATTCAGCCAGGCAAAGTCCTGTATGAAATCGAGGGTGTTTCTGAAGAGCTGGCGCGTGAGGCTTTCGCCCTGGCTGCTGCAAAGCTGCCGCTCGCCACCTCCTTTGTTAAACGGACGGTGATGTGATGAAAGCGAATGAACTTCGTGAAAAATCAGCACAGCAGCTGAACGAGCAACTGCTCGGCCTGCTGCGCGACCAGTTCAATCTGCGTATGCAGAAAGCAACTGGCCAGTTGGGGCAGTCTCATCTGCTCTCGCAAGTTAAGCGTGACATCGCTCGCGTGAAAACTGTGCTCAACCAGCAGGCAGGTAAGTAATCATGGCTGAAGCCGAAAAAACTGTCCGTACGCTGACTGGCCGTGTTGTCAGCGACAAGATGGACAAAACCATCACCGTTCTGATCGAGCGTCGCGTCAAGCACCCGATCTACGGTAAATACGTTAAGCGTTCGACTAAGCTGCACGCGCACGACGAAACCAATCAGTGCCATATCGGCGACAAAGTCACTATTCGTGAAACTCGTCCGATGGCCAAGACCAAGTCTTGGGCACTGGTTGATGTTCTCGAACGCGCTGTGGAAGTCTAAGGGCTAGGGGTCGGAGAAATTATATGATTCAGACTCAATCCATGCTCGATGTGGCCGATAACAGCGGCGCTCGCCGCGTTATGTGCATCAAGGTGCTGGGTGGCTCCCATCGTCGTTACGCTGGTATCGGTGACATCATCAAAGTTACCGTGAAGGAAGCAATTCCTCGCGGTAAGGTGAAAAAAGGCCAAGTGATGACTGCTGTTGTAGTCCGCACTCGCCACGGCGTTCGTCGTGCTGACGGCTCCATTATCCGCTTTGATGGCAACGCTGCTGTTCTGTTGAACAACAAGCAAGAGCCGATCGGCACCCGTATCTTTGGGCCAGTGACCCGTGAACTTCGTACCGAGAAGTTCATGAAGATCGTCTCGCTCGCCCCAGAAGTGCTGTAAGGAGATCCGACATGCAAAAGATTCGTCGTGACGACGAGATCATCGTGATCGCCGGCAAAGACAAAGGTAAGCGCGGTAAGGTGCTGAAGGTTCTTGCTGATAACCGTCTGGTTGTTGGTGGTCTGAACCTGGTCAAGCGTCATACCAAGCCTAACCCGATGTCGGGCGTACAGGGCGGTATCGTCGAGAAAGAAGCGCCACTGCACGCTTCCAACGTCGCCATCTTCAACGGCGAAACCAACAAGGCTGACCGCGTTGGTTTCAAAGTAGAAGACGGTAAGAAAATTCGTGTCTTCAAGTCGACCCAAAAAGCGGTTGATGCTTGAACACTGCTAGGTAGAAGACCATGGCACGACTAAAAGAGATTTACCGGAAGGAAATCGCACCGAAACTTAAGGAAGAACTTAAGCTTTCGAACGTGATGGAAGTTCCGCGCGTTACCAAAATCACCCTGAACATGGGTCTGGGCGAAGCGATCGGCGACAAGAAAGTCATCGAGCACGCCGTTGCCGACCTGGAAAAGATCACCGGTCAGAAAGTCGTTGTGACTTACGCTCGGAAATCCATCGCTGGCTTTAAAGTCCGTGAAGGTTGGCCGATCGGCGTCAAAGTGACCCTGCGCCGTGAGCGTATGTACGAGTTCCTGGATCGTCTGCTGTCGATCTCCCTGCCTCGGGTTCGCGACTTCCGCGGCCTGAATGCCAAGTCCTTCGATGGTCGTGGCAACTACAGCATGGGCGTAAAAGAGCAGATCATCTTCCCGGAAATCGATTACGACAAGATCGACGCTCTCCGCGGTCTGGACATTACCCTGACCACCACTGCTCGGACGGATGACGAAGGTCGCGCACTGCTGCGCGCTTTCAAATTCCCGTTCCGCAACTGATTGGAGTAGGAAAATGGCCAAGAAGAGCATGAAGAACCGTGAGCTGAAGCGTCAGCTCACCGTTGCCAAGTACGCCACCAAGCGTGCAGCGCTGAAAGCAATCATCGTCGATCTGAACGCAAGTCCAGAAGCGCGTTGGGAAGCTACCGTAGCCCTGCAGAAGCAGCCACGTGACGCAAGCGCCTCGCGCATGCGTAACCGCTGCCGCCTGACTGGTCGTCCGCACGGCGTATACCGCAAGTTCGGCCTCGGCCGTAACATGCTGCGTCAAGCTGCAATGCGTGGTGACGTTCCAGGTCTGGTCAAGGCCAGCTGGTAAGCGCTGTCAAAGCATCGGTGTTCGGGATCCCAGGATCCTGACCACCGGTGGCCTTGAATATGAATCAAGCCCCTTATGGGGCTTGATTCATTTCTGGGGTGTGTCTAGAATACCCGGCTCGCCTGAGCCCGTGTTTTTCATGCCCGGAATTTCTCGGCGACACGTACTAGCCGAAAGGCTAATTTTTTGTGTATTAGGAGCGTCTAGCCCATGAGTATGCAGGACCCGTTAGCGGACATGCTAACTCGTATCCGTAATGCCCAGATGGCTGAAAAGTCCGTCGTAAGCATGCCATCTTCTACTTTGAAGGTTGCTGTTGCCAAAGTCCTGAAGGACGAAGGTTACATTGCGGGTTATCAGATCAGCAGCGAAATCAAGCCTCTGCTGTCCATCGAGCTGAAGTACTTCGAAGGCCGTCCGGTCATCGAGGAAGTGAAGCGCGTTAGCCGTCCAGGCCTGCGTCAGTACAAGTCCGTCGAAGATCTGCCGAAAGTTCGTGGCGGTCTTGGTGTGTCTATCGTCTCCACCAACAAAGGTGTGATGACTGATCGTGCTGCGCGCGCTGCCGGTGTCGGCGGCGAAGTACTTTGCACTGTGTTCTAAGGGGGGATAAGCATGTCACGCGTCGCTAAGAACCCCGTTAAGCTGCCAGCCGGTGTCGAAGTCAAATTCGCAGGCCAACAGCTTTCGGTGAAGGGTGCCAAGGGCACTCTGCAACTGAACATCCATTCGTCCGTCGAGATCGTTGAAGAAGCCGGTGAGCTGCGTTTCGCTGCTCGCAATGGCGATCAACAGACTCGCGCAATGGCTGGTACCACTCGTGCGTTGGTAAACAACATGGTCCAAGGCGTAAGCCAAGGCTTCGAGCGCAAGCTCCAGCTGGTCGGTGTTGGTTATAAAGCGCAAGCAAAGGGCACAGTGCTGAACCTGGCTCTTGGCTTCTCGCATCCAGTGGATTACGAACTGCCGGAAGGCATTACCGCTGAGACTCCTAGCCAGACCGATATCCTGATCAAGGGCATCGACAAGCAGCTGGTAGGTCAAGTGGCCGCCGAGATCCGCGACTTCCGTCCACCAGAGCCGTACAAAGGCAAAGGTGTGCGCTACGCGGACGAAGTCGTCCGTCGTAAAGAAGCCAAGAAGAAGTAGGGCATAGCAAATGACCGACAAAAAAGTTACTCGACTGCGTCGCGCTCGCAAAGCACGCCTGAAAATGCACGAACTCGAAGTCGTGCGTCTCTGCGTGTTCCGCTCGTCGCAGCACATCTACGCCCAGGTCATTTCGGCCGACGGCAACAAAGTCCTGGCAAGTGCCTCGACTTTGGATAAAGAACTGCGTGATGGCGCCACTGGCAACATCGACGCGGCCACTAAGGTTGGCCAGCTGGTCGCTACGCGTGCTAAAGCCGCTGGCGTCTCGCAGGTGGCTTTCGACCGCTCTGGCTTCAAGTACCACGGCCGCGTCAAGGCGCTGGCTGATGCTGCTCGTGAAGCTGGGCTGGAGTTCTAAGTTATGTCAAATAACGACCAAAAGCGCGACGAAGGCTACATCGAGAAGCTGGTTCAAGTTAACCGCGTAGCCAAAACCGTTAAAGGCGGCCGTATCTTCACTTTCACTGCGTTGACCGTGGTGGGTGATGGTAAGGGCCGTGTTGGCTTCGGCCGTGGCAAGTCGCGTGAAGTGCCTGCTGCGATCCAGAAGGCAATGGAAGCTGCTCGCCGCAACATGATCCAGGTTGATCTGAACGGCACCACTCTGCAGTACGCAATGAAGTCTGCCCATGGCGCTTCGAAGGTGTACATGCAGCCTGCTTCTGAAGGTACCGGTATCATCGCTGGCGGCGCTATGCGTGCTGTCCTCGAAGTTGCTGGCGTTCAGAACGTTCTGGCCAAGTGCTACGGCTCGACTAACCCGGTAAACGTGGTTCACGCCACTTTCAAGGGTTTGAAGGCAATGCAGTCTCCTGAATCCATTGCCGCCAAGCGTGGCAAAAGCGTCAAGGAGATCTTCTGATCATGGCTACCGTAAAAGTTACGCTGATCAAAAGCATGACCGGCCGCATTCCTAACCACAAACTGTGCGTTAAGGGTCTGGGTCTGCGTCGCATCGGTCACACTGTAGAAGTCCTGGATACTCCCGAGAATCGCGGGATGATCAACAAGGCTTACTACATGCTGCGTGTCGAGGGTTAATCGATGAAACTCAATGATCTGAGTCCAGCGCCGGGTTCCCGTCGCGAAAAGCATCGTCCGGGCCGTGGTATCGGTAGTGGTTTGGGCAAGACCGGTGGCCGTGGCCACAAAGGTCAGACCTCCCGCTCCGGTGGCACCATTGCTCCAGGCTTTGAAGGCGGTCAACAGCCGCTGCATCGTCGCCTGCCGAAGTTCGGTTTCGTCTCCCTGAAAGCCATGGACCGCGCAGAAGTGCGTCTGTCCGAGCTGGCCAAAGTGGACGGCGACATCGTCACCGTGCAGTCCCTGAAGGATGCCAACGTGATCAACCAGAACGTTCAGCGTGTGAAAATCATGCTGTCGGGCGAAGTTGCTCGTGCTGTCACCATCGGAAAGGGAATCGGCGCCACCAAAGGTGCGCGTGCGGCTATCGAAGCAGCTGGCGGCAAGTTCGAGGAATAAATGGCTAAGCAAGGTGCTCTCTCTGCGCTCGGCAAAGGCGGTATGTCTGAACTCTGGGCTCGTCTGCGTTTTCTGTTCCTGGCGATTATCGTCTACCGAATAGGCGCACACATCCCGGTTCCAGGTATCAACCCGGACCGACTCGCGGACCTGTTTCGACAGAATGAGGGGACCATTCTTAGCTTGTTCAACATGTTTTCCGGCGGCGCGCTGGAGCGGATGAGCATCTTTGCACTGGGGATCATGCCGTACATCTCGGCATCGATCATCATGCAACTGATGAGCGCCGTCAGCCCGCAGCTGGAGCAGTTGAAGAAGGAAGGTGAAGCTGGCCGTCGCAAGATCAGCCAGTACACCCGCTACGGCACTGTCGTCCTCGCACTCGTTCAAGCCATTGGCATGTCCATTGGCCTGGCGGGGCAGGGCGTTTCGTTCACTGCTGACTTCAGCTTTCATTTCGTTGCGGTAACCACCTTTGTGGCGGGCGCGATGTTCATGATGTGGCTGGGTGAGCAGATTACTGAGCGTGGTGTTGGCAACGGTATCTCGATGTTGATCTTCGCAGGTATCGTCGCCGGTCTTCCGAGAGCGATCGGGCAGTCTTTCGAGTCTGCGCGTCAGGGTGATATCAATATCTTCGCCTTGGTTGCCATCGGTCTGCTGGCAGTAGCGATTATCGGTTTCGTGGTGTTCATCGAGCGTGGTCAGCGTCGTATTGCTGTTCACTACGCCAAGCGTCAGCAGGGCCGCAAGGTGTTTGCTGCGCAGACCAGCCACTTGCCGTTGAAGGTGAACATGGCCGGTGTTATTCCGGCCATTTTCGCGAGCAGCATCCTGCTGTTCCCGGCTTCGTTGGGTGCCTGGTTCGGCCAGTCTGAAGGTATGGGCTGGTTGCAGGACATCTCGCAGTCGATCGCTCCTGGTCAGCCTTTGAATATTCTGCTGTTTAGTGCAGGGATTATTTTCTTCTGCTTCTTCTATACGGCGTTGATGTTCAATCCGAAAGACGTAGCGGAAAACCTGAAGAAGTCCGGTGCCTTTATTCCGGGCATCCGTCCAGGTGAGCAGTCGGCACGCTATATTGATGGCGTTCTGACTCGCTTGACCATGTTCGGTGCTCTTTACATGACGGCCGTCTGCCTGTTGCCCCAGTTCCTGGTGGTTGCGGCAAACGTACCGTTCTACCTTGGCGGGACCTCGTTGCTGATCGTGGTCGTGGTTGTGATGGACTTCATGTCCCAAGTACAATCGCACCTCGTTTCGCACCAGTACGAATCCCTGATGAAGAAAGCCAACCTGAAGGGCTACGGCAGCGGCATGTTGCGCTGAGTAGCGTCCATAAGGTTCGAGGAGTTGGTGATGAAAGTTCGTGCATCGGTGAAAAAGCTGTGCCGTAACTGCAAGATTATTCGCCGCGAAGGTGTTGTTCGGGTAATTTGCAGCGCGGAACCGCGTCACAAACAGCGCCAAGGCTGAGTGTGATTGTGCTTTAAGCCCGGCAGCTAGTGTGCTGCCGGGTTGATTATTTGTTATTACAGCGATATTATCTCGCGCCCTATTTCTTGGCTTCCGGGGCGTAGGTAGCTGTCAATTGGAGTCCCACTGAATGGCCCGTATTGCAGGCGTCAACATTCCAGATAACAAGCATACTGTTATCTCGCTGACCTACATCTATGGTGTTGGTCGCACTACTGCACAGAAAATTTGTGCAGTGGCTGGGGTCAACCCAGCGGCAAAGATCAAGGATCTGAGCGACGAGCAAATTGAACAGCTGCGTGGCGAAGTGGCGAAGTTCACCACTGAAGGTGACCTGCGTCGCGAAATCAACATGAAAATCAAGCGCTTGATGGACCTCGGTTGCTATCGCGGTCTGCGTCATCGTCGTGGTCTGCCAGTACGCGGTCAGCGTACCAAGACCAACGCGCGTACCCGTAAAGGTCCGCGTAAGCCGATCCGCAAGTAATCGCCCCAGCGAATCGACAGGAATTAAATCATGGCAAAACCTGCTGCTCGTCCTCGTAAAAAAGTTAAAAAGACAGTGGTTGATGGCATCGCCCACATCCATGCTTCTTTTAACAACACCATCGTGACCATTACCGACCGTCAAGGTAACGCTCTTTCCTGGGCTACCTCCGGTGGTTCGGGTTTCCGCGGTTCCCGCAAGTCCACCCCGTTCGCTGCTCAAGTAGCTGCTGAGCGTGCTGGTCAAGCTGCGCTGGAATACGGCCTGAAAAACCTCGACGTCAACGTCAAGGGTCCAGGTCCAGGTCGTGAATCCGCAGTCCGCGCTTTGAACGGCTGTGGCTACAAGATCGCCAGCATCACCGACGTGACGCCAATCCCGCACAACGGGTGCCGTCCGCCGAAGAAGCGCCGCGTGTAATCCAGGAGATTGTAAAGAATGGCTCGTTACATTGGTCCAAAATGCAAACTCGCTCGTCGCGAAGGCACCGATCTCTTTCTGAAGAGCGGCGTGCGCGCGATCGAATCGAAGTGCAACATTGAAGCAGCACCTGGTATCCACGGCCAGCGCCGCGGTCGCCAGTCCGATTACGGCACCCAACTGCGTGAAAAGCAGAAGGTCCGTCGTATCTACGGCGTTCTCGAGCGTCAATTCAGCGGCTACTACAAAGAAGCAGCTGGCAAGAAAGGCGCAACCGGCGAGAACCTGTTGCAACTGCTCGAATGCCGTCTGGACAACGTCGTATACCGTATGGGTTTCGGCTCCACTCGTGCCGAATCCCGTCAGCTGGTATCGCACAAGTCGATCAGCGTTAACGGCCAGACCGTAAACGTTCCGTCCTACCAGGTTCGTGCTGGTGACGTGGTGGCTGTTCGCGAGAAAGCAAAGAACCAACTTCGCATTGTCCAAGCTCTCGATCTGTGTGCCCAACGTGGCCGCGTAGAATGGGTAGAAGTAGACACTGAGAAGAAGTCGGGCGTTTTCAAGAACGTTCCTGCTCGCAGTGATCTGTCCGCCGACATCAACGAAAGCCTGATTGTCGAGCTCTACTCCAAGTAAGGGCTAGAAAATAGGTGCATCCATGCAGATTTCGGTAAATGAGTTCCTGACACCCCGCCATATTGATGTGCAGGTTGTCAGTCCAACCCGCGCCAAGATCACGCTCGAGCCTCTCGAGCGCGGTTTCGGCCACACCCTGGGCAACGCGCTGCGCCGCATCCTGTTGTCCTCAATGCCCGGCTGTGCAGTAGTCGAGGCCGAGATTGACGGTGTGCTCCACGAGTACAGCGCCATCGAAGGTGTACAGGAAGACGTAATTGAAATCCTGTTGAACCTTAAAGGTCTGGCTATCAAGCTGCACGGTCGTGACGAAGTTACGCTGACCTTGTCGAAGAAGGGTTCGGGGGTGGTTACCGCTGCCGATATTCAGCTGGATCATGATGTCGAGATCGTTAACCCCGATCACGTAATCGCTAACCTGGCGTCTAACGGCGCCCTGAACATGAAGCTCACCGTAGCTCGTGGTCGTGGTTATGAACCGGCAGACTCGCGTCAGAGCGATGAAGACGAAAGCCGCAGCATCGGTCGCTTGCAGCTCGACTCTTCGTTCAGCCCGGTTCGCCGTATCGCATACGTGGTGGAAAACGCCCGTGTCGAACAGCGTACCAACCTGGACAAGCTGGTTATTGATCTGGAAACCAACGGCACCCTGGATCCTGAAGAGGCTATCCGTCGCGCTGCAACCATCCTGCAACAGCAGTTGGCTGCGTTCGTCGACCTCAAAGGTGACAGTGAGCCAGTGGTTGTCGAGCAGGAAGACGAGATCGATCCGATCCTGCTTCGCCCGGTTGACGATCTGGAACTGACTGTACGTTCGGCCAACTGCCTTAAGGCGGAAAACATCTACTACATCGGCGACCTGATTCAGCGTACCGAAGTAGAGCTGTTGAAGACTCCGAACCTGGGTAAGAAATCCTTGACTGAAATCAAGGACGTTCTGGCCTCCCGCGGTCTGTCCCTCGGCATGCGCCTCGACAACTGGCCGCCTGCAAGTCTTAAGAAGGACGACAAGGCGACTGCCTGATCGTCGTAATCACCGAACGTTGTGTTTGGTAAGGAATGAACCATGCGTCATCGTAAAAGTGGTCGTCACCTGAGCCGCACCAGCTCGCACCGCAAGGCCATGTTCCAGAACATGGCGGTGTCGCTGTTCGAGCACGAGCTGATCAAAACTACACTGCCGAAAGCCAAAGAACTGCGCCGCGTTGCCGAGCCGCTGATCACTCTGGCCAAGACAGATAGCCTGGCTAACCGCCGTCTGGCTTTCGACCGTACTCGTTCGAAAGCTATCGTTGGTAAGCTCTTCAACGACCTGGGCAAGCGTTACGCTACCCGTGAGGGTGGCTACCTGCGCATCCTCAAGTGCGGTTTCCGCGCTGGCGACAACGCGCCTATGGCGTACGTCGAGTTGGTTGATCGCTCTACCAGCGGTGAAGCTGTATCCGCTGAGTAAGTCGGCAACATACAAAGAACCGGGCCCAGTGCCCGGTTTTTTGTGCCTGAAAGAAAAGCGGTTGTGCCGTTTCGCCTGGCTTCGCTATTGGCAAGTCTTCGTCCTTAGATAATAGCTATCGATGTCCATGATTTAATGAATTTGGAGACTGTCACTAACATGATCAATACTCCTTTCCAGCCGATTAGCCGGCAGTTCGAAGACCCGACCAGGAAGATTGATCATGAGCCAGATCAAAACGCTTACGACCGCCAGCGGCGCTCCAGTCGCCGATAACCAGAATTCTCGCTCCGCCGGCCCACGTGGTCCGTTGCTGCTCGACGATTTCCATCTGATCGAGAAGCTTGCCCACTTCAACCGTGAGAATATCCCCGAGCGTCGTGTGCACGCCAAAGGGTCGGGCGCCTACGGTACATTCACCGTGACCCGTGACATTACTCAATACACCAGTGCCAAGCTGTTCGAGTCGGTAGGTAAGCAGACCCCAACCTTCCTGCGGTTTTCTACTGTGGGCGGTGAGCGTGGTTCTGCCGATACCGAGCGCGATCCGCGCGGTTTCGCCTTGAAGTTCTACACCGAGGAAGGCAACTGGGACATCGTCGGCAACAACACGCCGGTATTCTTCATCCGCGATCCACTGAAATTTCCGGATTTCATCCACACTCAGAAGCGTCTGCCGCAAAGCAACTTGAAAAGTGCCCAGGCAATGTGGGATTTCTGGTCGCACTCGCCTGAGGCGCTGCACCAGGTCACCATCCTGTTCTCGGACCGCGGCATTCCCGACGGTTACCGTCACATGCACGGCTTTGGTAGTCACACGTACAGCCTGATCAACGCACAAGGCGAGCGTCATTGGGTGAAGTGGCACTACAAGACCAAGCAAGGGATCAAGAACCTTGCCCCGGCTGAAGCGGCACGTTTGGCGGGTACCGATCCGGATTACGCCCAGCGTGACCTGTTCAATGCCATCGAGCGCGGTGACTTCCCGAAATGGAGCGTCTGCATACAGATCATGACCGAGGCCCAGGCGGCGGCTCATTACGAGAATCCGTTCGATGTGACCAAGACCTGGTCGCAGAAAGAGTTTCCGTTGATTGAAGTCGGTGAGTTGGAGCTCAACCGCAACCCGCTGAACTACTTTGCTGAAGTCGAGCAGGCTGCGTTTGGCCCGAGCAACATGGTGCCAGGCGTGGGTCTCTCGCCGGACCGCATGCTGCAAGGTCGGGTATTCGCTTACGCCGATGCGCATCGCTACCGTGTGGGCACCAATCACCAGCAACTGCCGGTCAATGCTCCGCGCAGCCCAGTGAATACCTACCAACGTGATGGTGCCATGGCGTTTGGCAGCAATGGCGGAGCGGCGCCCAACTACGAGCCTAACAGTTACGTGGAAGCGCCAAAGCAAGCCCCGCGCTATGCGGAGCCAGCGTTGGCCCTCAATGGGGCGGCGGATCGTTATGATCACCGCGAAGACACCGACTACTACAGTCATGCCGGCGCGCTGTTCCGCTTGATGAACGACGAGCAGAAGGCTCTTCTGATCAGCAACATTGCCAGTGCAATGGGTGGTGTTTCGGCAGATGTCGTCGATCGTCAGCTGCAACACTTCTACAGGGCGGATGTCGCTTATGGAGCAGGTATTGCCAAAGCGTTGGGCGTACAGCTTAACTAAGTCTAAACGAGAAGCAGAACCGCCCTCATTAGGGCGGTTTTTGCGTTATTTCGCCTGCGTTTCTCAGATTTTCTTCACTTTTATTGCGATGGAACAGTGACCTCGCGGTCAGCTTGGTTCAAACTAGAGTCTTTCAAAGCTTGTGGAGATGTAGGGCGATGCAAGGTCACCCAGACGTAATCGATTACCTCAACACGTTGCTGACCGGCGAACTGGCAGCCCGTGATCAATATTTCATCCATTCGCGGATGTACGAGGATTGGGGTTTTACCGAGCTCTACGAACGCATCAACCATGAGATGGAAGAAGAGGCTCAGCACGCTGACGCGCTGATGCGCAGGATCCTGATGCTCGAAGGCACACCGCGCATGCGTCCGGATGACCTGGACATCGGCACCACGGTGCCCGACATGCTCGCCGCCGACCTGCGCCTGGAATACAAAGTCCGCGCGGCGCTGTGCAAAGGCATCGAGCTTTGCGAGCAGCACAACGATTACGTGACTCGCGAGATCCTGCGTGTGCAGCTCAATGACACTGAGGAAGACCATACCTACTGGCTTGAGAAGCAGTTGGGTCTGATCAAGTTGATCGGGTTGGAGAATTACCTGCAATCGCAGTATTGATCGCCCGTTCGTAGGAGCGAGCTTGCTCGCGATAGCGTTTCTACAGCCACAGAGATGCAAGCTGACACACCGCTATCGCGAGCAGGCTCGCTCCCACAGGAAAATAGAAAGCCCCTGACATCGAGAGATGGCAGGGGCTTTTTCGTGATTGGTATCGATCAGTCCCGATCACGCTCCAGCAACGGCTTGAGGTAGTAGCCGGTGTGGGATTGCTTCATCTCGGCCACCTGCTCCGGTGTACCTACGGCGATGATCTGGCCGCCCTTGGAGCCGCCTTCCGGGCCAAGGTCCACCAGCCAATCGGCGGTCTTGATCACGTCCAGGTTGTGCTCGATCACCACCACGGTGTTGCCGTGGTCGCGCAGGCGATGCAGCACATCGAGCAGTTGCTGGATGTCGGCAAAGTGCAGGCCGGTGGTCGGCTCGTCGAGGATGTACAGGGTCTTGCCGGTATCACGCTTGGATAACTCGCGGGACAGCTTGACCCGCTGGGCTTCACCACCGGACAAGGTTGTTGCCGACTGACCGAGCTTGATATACGACAGGCCCACATCCATCAATGTCTGGAGCTTGCGCGCCAGGGCCGGCACTGCATCAAAGAATGCACGAGCTTCTTCGATGGTCATCTCGAGGGTTTCGTGGATATTCTTGCCCTTGTACTTGATCTCCAGTGTCTCGCGGTTGTAACGCTTGCTCTTGCAGACATCGCACGGCACATAGATGTCGGGCAGGAAGTGCATTTCCACCTTGATCAGACCATCGCCCTGGCAAGCTTCGCAGCGCCCGCCCTTGACGTTGAAGGAGAACCGGCCCGGGCCGTAGCCGCGGGAGCGGGATTCCGGCACGCCGGCGAACAGTTCGCGGATCGGCGTGAACAGCCCGGTGTAGGTTGCCGGATTGGAGCGCGGTGTCCGTCCGATCGGGCTCTGGTCGATGTCGACGACCTTGTCCAGATGCTCCAGTCCCTTGATGCTGTCGTGGGCGGCGGCTTCCAGGGTCGTGGCGCCGTTCAGCGCCGTGGCGCTGAGAGGGAACAGGGTGTTGTTGATCAACGTCGACTTGCCTGAACCGGACACGCCTGTGACACAGGTCAGCAGGCCGATGGGGATTTCCAGGTCGACGTTGCGCAAGTTGTTGCCGCGGGCACCCTTGAGGGTCAACGACAGCTTCTTGTTACGCGGTGTGCGCTTGGCCGGGACCTTGATCTTCACCCGGCCCGACAGGTATTTGCCGGTCAGGGAGTCCGGGTGCGCCATGACTTCGGCAGCGGTGCCCTGGGCGACGATGTGCCCGCCGTGCACGCCTGCGCCGGGACCGATGTCCACCACGTAGTCGGCCAGGCGGATCGCATCTTCGTCGTGCTCGACCACGATCACCGTGTTGCCGATGTCCCGCAGGTGCTTCAAGGTCCCGAGCAACCGATCGTTGTCACGCTGATGCAAGCCGATGGACGGCTCATCGAGGATGTACATGACCCCCACCAGGCCGGCGCCGATCTGGCTGGCCAATCGGATACGCTGGGCTTCGCCGCCGGACAGGGTGTCCGCGCTGCGATCCAGGGTCAGGTAGTCCAGACCCACGTTCACCAGGAATTGCAGGCGTTCGCAGATTTCCTTGAGGATTTTGTCGGCAATCTCACCCCGGCGCCCGGTCAGCTTCAGGCCGTCGAAATATTCGGTGGCGTCGCCGATCGGCAGGCTGGTCACCGCCGGCAGGGTCTTTTCACCGACCCATACGTGCCGCGCTTCGCGACGCAGGCGGGTGCCGCGGCAATCCGGGCACGGCTGGGTGCTGAGGAACTTGGCCAGTTCTTCGCGCACGCTGGCCGATTCGGTCTCGCGATAGCGGCGCTCCAGGTTCGGCACGATGCCTTCGAACGGGTGGGAGCGCTTGACGATATCGCCGCGGTCGTTGAGGTACTTGAAGTCGACACTCTGCGAACCACTGCCGTGCAGGATGTATTTCTGCTGGTCGGCAGGCAACTCGTTGAACGGCTTGTCCAGGCTGAACTTGTAATGGGCCGCCAGCGACCCGAGCATCTGGAAGTAATAGACGTTGCGCCGGTCCCAGCCACGAATCGCGCCTTCGGCCAGGGTCAGCTCGCCGTTGACCAGGCGCTTGGTGTCGAAAAACTGCTTCACTCCCAGGCCATCGCAGGTCGGGCAGGCGCCGGCCGGGTTGTTGAAGGAAAACAGCTTGGGTTCCAGTTCGCTGATGGCGTGGCCGCAGATCGGGCAGGCGAAGCGTGCCGAGAAGATGATCTCCTCGCCCGGCTCATCGTCCATCGGCGCCACCAGGGCGATGCCATCGGCCAGTTTCAACGCGGTCTCGAAGGACTCGGCCAGGCGTTGTTGCAGGTCGGCGCGGACCTTGAAGCGGTCGACCACCACATCGATCGAATGCTTCTTCTGTTTATCCAGCTTCGGCAGTTCGTCCAGCTCGCAGAGCTTGCCGTTGACCCGGGCCCGTACGAAACCCTGGGCGCGCAGCTCTTCGAAGACCAACAGGTGTTCACCCTTGCGTTCGCGGACCACGGGCGCCAACAGCATCAACTTGCTGCCTTCGGGCGAGGCCAGCACCAGGTCGACCATCTGGCTGACGGTCTGGGCCTCAAGCGGAATGTCGTGGTCGGGGCAGCGCGGGATACCGACTCGTGCGTACAGCAGGCGCAGGTAGTCGTAGATCTCGGTGATGGTGCCGACGGTCGACCGCGGGTTATGGGAGGTCGACTTCTGTTCGATGGAGATCGCCGGCGACAGGCCTTCGATGGTGTCGACGTCGGGTTTTTCCATCATCGACAGGAACTGCCGGGCGTAGGCCGACAGCGACTCGACATAGCGTCGCTGGCCTTCGGCATACAGCGTGTCGAAAGCCAGCGATGACTTGCCGGATCCGGACAGGCCGGTGATGACGATCAGCTTGTCCCGGGGCAGGGTCAGGTCGATGTTCTTCAGGTTGTGGGTACGGGCCCCACGAATCAGGATCTTGTCCAAAGTGGCCTCGCTCGGCGGGCGTCGAAAACGTAGGAGTATACGGGTAAATACTGGATGGATACACACTATTGAAAGTGAGTTTTGCGCCATACATGAAGACTGCGCGGCAAACGGTCGCCATATACCCCCTCAATCGATGGGACTGGTAGAATCGCCGCCGGTTCACATGAGGTTTTTCCATGCACGATCCCCACAGCGAACGCATGAGCAGCGGCGAGACCCGCGCGGCAAGCGGTCTGGCCCTGGTGTTCGCCTTCCGTATGCTGGGCATGTTCATGGTGTTGCCGGTACTGGCCACCTATGGCATGGACCTGGCGGGCGCGACCCCGGCCCTCATCGGCTTGGCGATTGGCGCCTACGGCCTGACCCAGGCGATTTTCCAGATCCCGTTCGGGATCATTTCCGACCGCATCGGCCGCCGTCCGGTCATCTATCTGGGGCTGGTCGTCTTCGCCCTCGGCAGTGTGCTGGCGGCCAACGCCGACTCGATCTGGGGCGTGATTGCCGGACGCATCCTGCAAGGCGCCGGGGCTATTTCCGCAGCGGTGATGGCGCTTCTGTCAGACCTGACCCGAGAACAGCATCGGACTAAAGCCATGGCGATGATCGGCATGACGATCGGTCTGTCGTTCGCGGTCGCCATGGTCGTAGGACCGCTGCTGACGCGCGCCTTTGGCCTGTCCGGCTTGTTCCTCGCGACCGGGGCCATGGCACTGGTGGGGATTCTGATCGTTGCGTTCATGGTGCCGCGCTCCACCGGGCCGTTGCAGCACCGCGAGTCGGGCGTGGCCCGCCAGGCGCTGATCCCGACTCTCAAACATCCGGACCTGCTGCGCCTGGATCTGGGGATTTTCGTGCTCCACGCCATGCTCATGTCCAGCTTCGTCGCCTTGCCGCTGGCGCTGGTCGAGAAGGCCGGGCTGCCCAAGGAGCAGCACTGGTGGGTGTACCTGACGGCCTTGTTGATTTCGTTCTTCGCCATGATCCCGTTCATCATCTATGGCGAGAAGCGACGCAAAATGAAACGAGTTTTACTCGGCGCGGTCGTGACGCTGATGCTCACTGAGCTATTCTTCTGGCAGTTCGGCGACAGCCTGCGGGCCCTGGTGATCGGCACTGTGGTGTTCTTTACCGCATTCAATCTGCTGGAGGCTTCACTGCCGTCGTTGATCAGCAAGGTTTCACCGGCGGGCGGCAAGGGCACGGCGATGGGGGTCTACTCCACCAGCCAGTTCCTGGGTTCGGCGTTGGGCGGGATCCTCGGCGGCTGGTTGTTCCAGCATGGCGGTCTGTCGGTTGTGTTCCTGGGATGCGCCGCGCTGGCTGCACTTTGGCTGCTTTTTGCTGTTACCATGCGCGAACCTCCGTATGTGACGAGCCTGCGCTTGCCGTTGTCGCCCGAAGCCATCCGCGAAGCAGGCCTGACCGAGCGCCTCAAGGCCGTCGTTGGAGTAACCGATGCAGTGGTGGTCGCCGACGAAGCGGCCGTTTATATCAAACTGGACACCGAATTATTGGATCGTGCGACGCTCGAGCGCCTGGTGAACAACCCGGCCCCGACTGCGTGCGAAGCCTAGGAGAACGTTATGGCCCGTGGGGTTAACAAAGTCATATTGGTCGGTACTTGCGGCCAGGATCCCGAAGTTCGCTATCTGCCGAACGGCAACGCCGTGACGAACCTGAGTCTGGCGACCAGCGAACAGTGGACCGACAAGCAGACCGGCCAGAAGGTCGAGAAGACCGAATGGCACCGCGTGTCGATGTTCGGCAAAGTGGCGGAAATCGCCGGCGAATACTTGCGCAAGGGTTCGCAGGTGTACATCGAAGGCAAGCTGCAGACCCGCGAGTGGGAAAAAGACGGCATCAAGCGCTACACCACTGAAATCATCGTCGACATGCAAGGCACCATGCAGCTGCTGGGTGGCCGTCCACAGGGCGACCAGCAACAAGGTGGCAACAACTACCAGCAGTCCGCCCCGCGCCAGCAGGCGCCGCGTCCACAGTCGGCGCCTCAGCCACAGCGCGAGCGCCCGGCCCCACAACAGGCCGCGCCGCAACCGGCTCCGGATTTCGACAGCTTCGATGACGATATTCCGTTCTAAGACGCAGTCGAGAGCCTCGCTCAAGAAAAAACCGCGCTTCGTTACCGAGGCGCGGTTTTTTTACGCTTGCTGATCAGGCCTTGGCGCTGAGGAACTGCTGCGTACCCACCACGCTCGCATAAGCAAATCCCAGCGCCGCCATGAAGGCTGCATGCACCTGGGCGGCTGGGACAACGACGCCATTGAACTCCAGGTCCAGGGTGGCGCAGGCGTCATGGATCACCGTGACGTCATAACCCAGGTCCGCCGCCGCCCGGGTGACACCGTCGACGCACATATGGCTCATGCTGCCGACGATGACCAGTTGCTCGACACCGAGTTGCTCGAGAATGGCTTGCAGCTCGGTCTCACGGAACGAATTGACGAAGTGCTTGAGCACCACCGGTTCATCGGCGCGGTTGAGTACTTTGGCGTGCAGCTTCGCGCCGTCGGAACCGGGAGTGAAAAACGGGGCGTCGTCGGAGGTGAATTCGTGACGGATGTGCACCACCGGGTCGCCGGTCTGGCGAAAGGCTTCGATGATTTGTGCGGCATTGTCGGCGGCGGCTTCGGCATCGACCAGTGGCCATTTTCCTTGGGGGAAGTAGTCGTTCTGGATATCGACTACGATGAGCGCTTGCTTGGACATGGAGGCTTTCCTTGATCGGATTGGATGTGCGGCCAGTATTGGCGCTTGCCGCCGGTTCGAGGATTGGCCGCAACGACAAAAAGCGAGGGAAAACTGACAATGACGCAGCACAGGGCAGTCGCCGAGTTGGGAATCCTGATTTATCCCGGCGCGCAGTTGGCGGCAGTGCACGGTTTGACCGATCTGTTTGCAGTGGCGGGGCGGATCGCCGGCGAACAGGCCAACGCGCAGCTGCCGCGCTTGCGCGTCAGCCACTGGCGGGCGGGGCAGGGCGAGGCTCCGATGCGCGAATTCGACAGCGAAACCGGGCCGGCCGGTCAGCTGGTCGCGTTGCTGATTCCGCCATCGATTGCCGCGTTCGACGACGGCCTGGCTTGCCCGGCGCTGATGGACTGGTTGCGCACGCTGCACGCCGGCGGCACGGTGTTGGGCGGCGTTTGCGTCGGTTCGATCCTGCTGGCCGAAAGCGGCCTGCTCGACGGGCGCAGCGCCACCACCCATTGGACCTCCGCCAAGGGTTTCGCCGAGCGTTACCCGGCGATCAAGCTCAACGCCGATAAGCCCATCGTCGACGATGGCGACCTGATCACTACCGCCGGACTGATGGCCTGGTCGGAGCTGGGCCTGCGCCTGGTGGATCGCCTGCTCGGCCCGAGCATTGCCACGCGCACCGCGCAGTTCCTGGTGATCGAGCACAGCGACAGTGCAAGCCAGTGCGGCAGCAATTTCGCACCGATCCTCGGGCACGGGGACAAGGCGATTCTCAAGGTCCAGCACTGGTTGCAAGGCAGCGGCGCAGTGGACGTTTCGCTGGGAGCGATGGCCGAGCGGGCCGGGCTGGAAGAGCGCACCTTCCTGCGCCGGTTTCGCGCCGCCACCGGGCTCAAGCCCACCGAGTACTGCCAGCACCTGCGTGTCGGCAAGGCCCGGGAGATGCTCGAGTTCACCAACGGCACCATCGACCACATCGCCTGGACGGTGGGCTATCAGGACCCGAGTGCCTTCCGCGCCACGTTCAAGAAAATCACCGGGATGGCGCCGAGTGACTATCGGGCACGGTTTGGGGTGAGTCCGCCCGCGATCTCAAGGCCACAATAAAGCCCATTGTGGCGAGGGAGCTTGCTCCTGCTGGGCTGCGCAGCGGCCCCTGGTTCGATTTGTGACATTGAGGGGCGCTTCGCACCCCAGCGGGAGCAAGCTCCCTCGCCACGGGGATGTGTTGCTTCGAGGATATCGTGCATTTTGCCGGATCGTGCGGGCCTGTCGTGCAGAATGAAACAGGCCAGGTGCCATCCATTTCACCTCCAACCCGCCGCTGCGTTGATCCTGCGTCCAGTGGCGCGGCGTTGGCCTGATCTCTGCACCCCTTTACCGACAGCCATCGAGCGCAGGAAAAAGGGCAACGCATGACGTCGGTCAATCGCAAGAAAACGGTAATGGCTCATTCGGTCAATCCTCACGCACCGCTCCACGAAGTCGAGACCAATCGGGCGCTGGCCCGCTGGCTGGCGCAGATTCTCGGATGGGAATTCGGCGGCAGTCATGACGGGCAGCAAGCCGTCGCTCCAGATCTGTATTGGCTGCCCACCCAAACCCTGATTGGCACCGAGACCGCGCAGCGCCTGGGCGTGCAAGGGCCGGAGGACTTGTGGGGCGGTTTCGTCGAGCATGATTTCATCTGCACCAAGGCGATCGCCCACGGTCTGTTGAATAAGCACGCGGTGGCGCCAATAGGTTGGTCGCCTTTGTTTGCCAAGCTGACCCGCAGCGCGGTATTGGATGGCGTGACGGTCTTTTCGCTCAAGGACGCACGCCTGGCCGCCGAGCATCTGCTGTACAACGGGGCGATCCGCCTCAAGCCGATCCATGCCTCTGCCGGACGCGACCAGCGGGTCATCGCGAGCCTGGCGCAGTTCGATGAACTGGCCGCTGCGCCCGACGCCCAAGCGACGTTTCGCGATGGTGTGGTGCTGGAGCAGAACCTCAGTGAGGTCAAGACTCAGAGCGTCGGCCAGAGCTTCATCGACGGCTGGGTCTTGAGCTATTGCGGTGTGCAGCACCTGACCCGCGACAGTGAAGGCCTGGAAGTCTACGGCGGCTCGGACTTGCTGGTGGCCCAGGGCGGCTATATCGAACTGCTCAAGCTGGAGCTGCCCGACGATGTACGTGAGGCGGTGCGGCTGGCGCAGGTGTTCGATGACGCAGCGAACCAGGCCTACCCGAACTTTTTCGCGTCCCGGCGCAACTACGACATCGCCCAGGGCCTGGATGTCGGGGGGCAGCCCCGCGGCGGCGTCCTGGAGCAGTCCTGGCGCATGGGCGGGGCCAGCAGTGCCGAGCTGGCGGCATTGCAGGCGTTCGTCGAGGACCCGCAAACCTGCGCCGTGCGGGTGTCCTCGGTGGAGACCTATGTCGACCAACCGCTGCCGCCCGGAGCCCGGGAGGTCTACCGCGGCCCGGCGCACAATGGCGATTTCCTTCTCAAATACGTGACGGTTCATTCCTATGACGGCTAGAAGCGAAACCATTCAGATCGAGATTGACGATGAACGGATGAACGGGACTTTCCTGAGTCCCAAATCCAAGGTCCCCGGCGTGTTGTTCGTGCACGGCTGGGGCGGCAGCCAGGAGCGCGACCTGGAACGGGCCAAGGGCATCGCCGGCCTGGGCTGCGTATGCCTGACCTTCGATTTGCGCGGTCATACCGGTGGGGCGGGAATTCCCCTGTCGCGGGTCACGCGGGAAGACAATCTTCGCGACCTGTTGGCGGCCTATGATCGATTGCTGGCCCATCCGGCCCTCGACACTTCGGCGATTGCCGTGGTGGGCACCAGCTACGGCGGCTACCTGGCCTCGATCCTGACCGCGCTGCGACCGGTGCGCTGGCTGGCCTTGCGAGTGCCGGCGCTGTATCGCGACGAACAATGGAATACGCCTAAGCGCGATCTGGACAAGGCCGACCTGCTGGATTACCGCAGCACCCTGGTGCACGCCGACACCAACCGCGCCTTGCAGGCCTGTTCGAAATTCACCGGTGATGTGCTGTTGGTGGAGTCCGAAACGGATGATCATGTCCCTCACGCCACCATCATGAGCTATCGAGCGGCCTGCCAGCAGACCCATTCGCTGACCCACCGGATCATCGATGGCGCCGACCATGCCTTGAGCGACCCTGTGTCACAACAGGCCTACACCTCGATCCTGGTGGGTTGGATCACGGAAATGGTGGTAGGGGAGCGGTTGAGCATTATTCAGGAGCGGTGATTTTGTAGTGACAATTAGGGCCCTATCGCGAGCAAGCTCGCTCCCACAGGGGAACTCATTTCAAACTGTGGGAGCGAGCTTGCTCCGGGCGGCGATCCGACGATGAGGCCCGTCCAGACGCTCCATTATTCAGATCTTGATGACTTGACCCCAGGCTTCACCCGCAGCGCCTTGGCCTTCGCCTCGATCACCAAGTACATCACCACCGTGATCAACAACGGCAGGATGAAGTAGATCGCCCGGTAAGCAATCAACCCCGCAAGCAGGCTACCCCGCGACACTTCATGCTGCAGCAAGGCGATGAACACCGCCTCCAACACCCCAAGCCCCGCCGGAATATGCGTGATGACCCCGGCGATGCTGCTGATCAGCAGCACCCCGAGCACCACCGGGTATTCCAGTTTGCTGGGCAGCAAGGTGAAGATCACCGCCGCCATCAGCGACCAGTTCAGCGCCCCCAGCGCCAGTTGCAAGACCGCCATGCGCAGTGAGGGCAGGTTGATTTCCATGCCGCGAATGGTCCACGCCCGGCGCTTGGAGAAGCGACAGGCCAGCAGATACCCGGCGCTCGCCAGCAGCAACAGAACGCCCACGCCCTGCAACGCACCGCTGCTCAGTTTCCAGCCCGGCGGCATCGTTACCAGGCCGCTGCTGAACACCGCGCCGGCCAGGGTCATGTAGCCGAACCAGTTCGTTGCCAGGCTCAGTCCGAGGATCTTGGCAATGTTCCCGGTGCTGACCCCCAGCCTCGAATACAGTCGATAGCGCATGGCGATGCCGCCGACCCAGGCGCTGAGGTTGAGGTTGAAGGCGTAGCTGATCACCCCCACGGGCAGGATCTGCCGCCAGCCCAGTTTCTGCCGGATGTAGGTGCGGCCAATCAAGTCGAAGCAGGCGTAGGTGATGAAACTGATGATGGTCAGCCCTGCGGCGATGATCAGTGTGCGCACTTTGAAGTCGGCCAGGGTATCGAACACCTCCGACCAGTCGATGCGCCGAGCCAGGGCGGTGAACAGCACGATCAGCAGCAGGAAGAAGGCCAGGGTCAGCGGTCTTTTCCAGCGGCTCCAGCGCGAGGCGGGCTTGGCCTGGTCCGGCGCTCGGGTGTCCCTTGGCGCGGTCTGCGCTTCAGAGTGGTTCATGGGGTTCGCTCCGGACCGCCGTCGGCGGCGAAAAAGGTTTCAGACGCGGTTTATGGGCCGGCAGCCATCCGGCCCAGGCCGGGAAGTGGCGCAAGAAGTGGAACACCATGAACCCGATGGTCATGCGCCAGATCAGGCCGCGTGGGGCCTGGGCTTCGCGCATGACGGTGCAATGATTGCGGCACAGGTAGTCGAGGCGCTCGTGCAGTTGGCGGTTGAACGTGCGGTCGCGGATCAGCACATTGGCCTCCAGGTTCAAGGACAGGCTCAAGGGGTCGAGGTTGCTAGAACCCACGGTGCTCCAGTCCTCGTCCACCAGCGCGACCTTGCCGTGCAGCGGCCGTTCGCAGTATTCGTAGATCACCACGCCGGCCTTGAGCAGATAGCTGTAGAGCATCCGCGCCGCGAGCTTGGCGATCATCATGTCCGGCTGGCCCTGCAGGATCAGGCTGACTTCCACGCCGCGCCGCGCCGCATTGCGCATCTCCCGCAACAGCCGATAACCGGGGAAGAAATACGCGTTGGCGATCATCACCCGGCGCTGGGCGCTGCGCAGCACTTGCAGGTAGACCTCTTCGATGTCGGTCTGGTGATCATGGTTGTCGCGATAGACCAGGCGCACCTGGCCGTCGTGATCGCTGAACGCCAACTCGCTGCGCCGGCTGCGGCGTCGCTGCCACCAGTATTTGGCCCGGGCCGGACGACCGCTCTGCATCAAGGCGAAATGGTGGATATCAACCACCGCCGGACCTTTGATCTCGACCGAATAGTCCTGTTTGGCCTCGGGGCCGAAATCGCCCAAGTGGTCGGCTGAGAAGTTGATCCCGCCGATGAACGCGATCACTCCGTCGATCACCACCACCTTGCGGTGCAGGCGGCGGAACCAGTTGGTGCGAATGCCCAAGTGGAGGGGCGCGGGGTCGAACATTTGCAGGCGCACACCGGCATCGTTCAACGACGCCAGGAAGTTGGGCGTCAGCTCGCCGCAGCCGAAGCCGTCCAGGCTGAGGGTGACGCGCACGCCGCGTTGGGCGGCGTCCACCAACAGGTCGCGCAGTTCGTTGCCGACCTTGTCTTCGAACAGGATGAAAGTCTCAATGAGAATTTCCTTTTCGGCCCGGCGAATGGCCTCGAAGACTCGTGGAAAATACTCTTCGCCGTTTTCCAGCAGCGTGACGCGGTTATTGCCGTGCCAGCCATATTCGACATCGACCAGCGCCGGGTTGCGCTCGGTGGGTGGCGCCTCGACCTGTTCCACCGTCGCCTTGTTCATCGTCGCGCTCATAATTCGATCTCCACCGACAGCGGGGCATGGTCTGACAGGTGCGACCAGGGGCGTACGCTCAACACCTGGGGTTGGCGGGCCTTGAGGTTGCGCACGTAGATGCGGTCCAGGCGCAGCATCGGCAGGCGCGCCGGAAAACTGCGGGCCGGCTTGCCCCAGTGTTCGGCGAACACCTCGCGCAGCCCACAGGGCTGTAGCAAGGCGCTGGCCTTGCCGCGCCAGTCGTTGAAGTCACCGGCGACGATCACCGGGGCATCGGCTGGCAGTTCGCTCAAGCGTTTGCACAGCAGCTTGAGTTGTTCGACCCGATGGCCTTCGCGCAGCCCCAGGTGCACACAGATCGCATGGACTTGCTGGCCTTCGACGCCCGGCAGCCGCAGTACGCTGTGGAGCATGCCGCGGCTTTCGTGGCCGCTGATGGACACGTCGAGGTTGTCGTGGCGAATGATCTGGAATTTCGACAGCAAGGCGTTGCCGTGGTCACCCTCCGGATACACCGCGTTGCGTCCATAGGCGAATTGCGGCCAGAGGCTGTCGGCGAGGAACTCGTATTGCGGCATGCTCGGCCAGTTGCTGTAGCGCTGGGGGTGGTGTTCGTGAGTGCCGTGGACTTCCTGCAGAAACACCACGTCGGCGGCCACGCTGCGCACCGCTTCGCGCAATTCCGGGAGGATAAAGCGGCGGTTCAGGGCGGTGAAGCCTTTGTGGGTGTTGACCGTCAGTACGGTGAAGCGATTGACCGGGGCAAGGTCCTGGTTCACGGGCTGGGTCGGCTCGCGGGTGGTCTCGGTGGACTGCCGGCTGCTCATGACAATACCCCCTCGGCCGGGCTGACTCCGGGCGCAGTGGCGAGGTCTTTGTCCAGTTCGAAGCGGTGCAGCAAGTGACGCGCGTCATAGGGAGCGCGGACCTTGATGTCGTTGTCGAAATAGCAGAACACCTCGCGGCTCTTGCGCGCCCGGGGCTTCTTTTCCGGATCGATCAGTTGCGCGTCATCCGGTTGCGTGCCGTGGCTCCAGGCTTCGATCCGGTCGCCCCAGCGTTTCAACGCTTCGTCGGTGTAGCCGCTGGCATACAGCTCTTCGGCACCGTGCAGGCGGATGTAGATGAAGTCACTGGTGACATCTTCGCGATAAGGCCATTTGCCGGCGGTGTCGGCGATCACCAGGGCCACGTCATAGCGCCTGAGCAGGGTCACGAAGTGCGGGTCGATGAAGCTCTGATGGCGGATCTCGACGGCATGGCGCAATGGGCGCTTTTTATCGGCACGGGTGCTGGCGTGGTCGTCCAGGCGCGGTTCGTGCTCGCGTGCCAGTGCCGCGGCGCCTTCTGTGTCGTGGGGCAGTTGCTTGAGAAAGTCTTCGAACAGCTCGGGGTCGAATTTGAAGCTCGGTGGGAACTGCCAGAGGATCGGGCCGAGTTTTTCCTTGAGCTCCAGCACTCCTGAGGCGAAGAAATTGGCCAACGGTTTATGGACGTCACGCAAGCGTTTGATATGGGTGATAAAGCGTGGCGCCTTGACGCTGAAGACGAAGCCGGACGGCGTCTCGGCGTACCACTGCGCATACCGTTCGGGACGTTGCAGGGCGTAGAACGATCCATTGATTTCGATGCTGTTGACTGCACGCGAGGCGAATTGCAATTCCCGCTTCTGGGTCAGCCCCTTGGGATAGAAATCACCGCGCCAAGGCGTGTAGCGCCAACCGGAAATGCCAATGTGGATCGCCGTCATGTGTCCCTCCCGTGCCAATGACCTCGTACTGCCTGTGTCTTGTGATGACTGTCGGGCGGGGCGGAAAGTTTCGCTGGATTGCTCGGCGGTGGGGCCTGGTGCGGTTCTCGTGGCGAGGGAGCTTGCTCCCGCTGGGCTGCGCAGCAGCCCCGGAAAAACAGGGCCGCTGCGCGCCCCAGCGGGAGCAAGCTCCCTCGCCACAGGGTCTGGTGTTGATCCTGGGAGCGAACTTGCCCGCCCGATAGGGATCAGTTCCTTACCGCCCCCTGCGTAGGAGCCTCGCGTTTTGTCTCGATTGACTGCTGCATTGCTGCTGGTCCTGCTGACACTGACCGGCAACGTCGCCTTCGCAACGGCTGCCGTTCCCGGTACGCCCGCTTCCAGCGAGACCCCGACCGAACCCGAGCCGCTGGTGCAGGGCGGATTGCTCGGTGCCATCAGTTCGAGCATCGACGACGTCCAGGACAAGCTCGAACTGAACCAGAGCCTGGTGAATGCCTGGCGTCTGCGGGCGGATCGGGCGGCGGACGAGGTGGATCGGCTGGTGGACCAGACCTCCCGTTCTTCCTGGCGCGTAGCCGGCGATTTCATGCTGCTGTCCGGCGTCTGGCTGGGGACGTTTGCGCTGATCTGGACCGGCGCCCGCCTGCTGATGCGACGCCTCGGCCCGGGGCGTTGGCTGCGCAGCCGCCGGCGCATTCGCGACCTGCTCGGCTACCTGTTGCCCTACACGCTCCCGGCATTGGTGTGCCTGCCGTTGACGCTGTACGTCAGCCACTTTCTGCAAGTTTCGGTCGGGCGCGCCCTGGCGCTGTGTTTCGCCTACGCCACCAGCAGCGGCATTTTCTCCACCTCGGTGCTGCTCTGCGTGATCGTGATGTTCAACGCCGGGCACAAGCGCCGGGCAGTGTCGATCATCCGCCGCTTCAGCCCGCGGCCGTTGTTTCTGATCGGCTTTCTCGCGGCCCTCAGCGATGCGCTGACCAGCCCGCAGATCGCCCGACAACTGGGTGGCAATATCACCAGCAGTGTCGCGGTGTTCACCGGACTGTTCGCTTCGGTGATCTTCGGCTGGCTGGTGATTCGCATGCGCCGCCCGGTGGCGCATCTGATCCGCAACCGGCCGCTGGCGCAACGCCTGAAACAGCCGGCCTTGCAGGAGTCGCTGCGGATTTTCTCGGGTTTGTGGAACTGGCCGATCCTGCTGATGGTGCTGGTCTCGGCGGTGAGCCTGATCGGCGTCGGCGAAGATAACCAGAAGGCCCTGCGCTGCGCGTTGTTCACCACCATCCTGCTGATCGCCACGGTGTTTCTCAGTACGGTGTTCCAGCAGGTGTTCAAGTCTCCCCGGTTCGAGACGGTCCAGCGCAACAGCGCCTACAAAGGCCGGTTGCTGAGCCTGGCGCATGCCTTGCTGCGGATTGTCATGGCGGTGGCGTTCATTGAAATCCTCGGGCGGATCTGGGGAATCTCGCTGTTCGAGTTCGCGTCGCGCAATGCGGTAGGGCGGGCGATCAGTGATTCATTGAGCCGCATCGGCCTGATCTTCCTGGTGACCTGGCTGACCTGGGTGGTGCTCGACACGGCGATCCAGGAAGCCCTCAAGCCGCCGCTGAACAAACGCGGAGCCCGCCAGCCGAGCACGCGGGTCAAGACCATCCTGCCGTTGCTGCGCAATGCCGCGAAAATCATCCTGGTGGTGATCTGCGCGATCACCACCATGGCCAACCTGGGCATCAACGTCGCGCCACTGCTGGCCGGCGCCGGGGTGGTGGGCCTGGCCATCGGCTTCGGTTCACAGCAACTGGTGCAGGACGTGATTACCGGATTGTTCATCATCATCGAAGACACCCTGTCCGTCGGCGATTGGGTGGTGCTCAGTTCCGGCCACGCCGGTACCGTCGAGGGCTTGACCATCCGCACCCTGCGCCTGCGCGACGGCAAGGGCTTCGTCCACTCGGTGCCGTTCGGCCAGATCAAGGCCGTGACCAACCAATCCCGGCAATTCGCCTTCGCGTTCTTCTCGGTGCAGTTCACCTACGACAGCGATGTGGACCAGGCCATCGAGCTGATTCGCGAAGCCGGGCGCTCGATCTCGGAGGACCCGTTCCTCAAGTTCAACCTGCAGGGGCCGCTGGATGTGTTTGGGGTGGATCGGATGGACCTCAATGGCGTGGTGCTGACTGCGCAGTTCCGTACCGTCTCCGGCGGGCAATATGCAGTGAGCCGGGCGTTCAACCAACGGCTGAAGAAACTGGTGGATGAGAACCCGGCGGTCCATTTCGCGCAGACTTATCCACAACAGGT
Source organism: Pseudomonas sp. SMV71 (assembly GCF_052042015.1). Lineage (NCBI taxonomy): Bacteria > Pseudomonadati > Pseudomonadota > Gammaproteobacteria > Pseudomonadales > Pseudomonadaceae > Pseudomonas > Pseudomonas sp. SMV71. Next base: position 52,106 of record NZ_JBKGGU010000021.1, read on the forward strand.
GGTAATGCCGCAGCGGTTGGTGGGGGAGCCGAGAGGCGGGGACGAGGTGCCTGGTCAAGCGCATTGAAGGGCCGGGCCTTCGGGTGGGGCGTAGGGCCTCATCGCGAGCAGGCTCGCTCCCACAGGTGATCGCATTCTTGCTGAAGGAACTCAGTCCACTGTGGGAGGGAGCCTGCTCGCGATGAGGCCGGTCCAGCCACCCTCAACCTTTCTGAATCAGCCTGCTGCGCACCTCAGCCATCCCCTGCTGATCCAATTCCATCCAGAAAACCGGTTTGCCAGCGATCAGCGCCGCCGCAGGCACTCCATCGCGGTACACCAACCTGTTACTGGCCAACGCCGGCACTTTCGCCCCCGGCAGCAGAGTCCCGGCCAGGTTCAGCGGGTCGACGCCACACACCACGATCAGGCTGTTGTCGGTGGGCCGTCGGCGCACCTCGCGCAGTAGCGGGATCGCTTCGGGCAGGGCGAACTGCTCGCCCGCCAGCCCACTGACGAAACGCCCGCCGCGAATCTCTCCCCGAGCCTCCAGCCGATGGAAGGTGCGCAGCAGTTCGCGCCAGCTCGGCAGCCAATCGGCTTCCCGTTCGAGCAAGCGCCAGAACACCACGCCGTAGCGGCGCAGCAAGCTCATGGCGATGTGTTCCAGGGTTTCGGGCGGGGTCGGCGCCGGGCGGTTGCTTTCAACAGCGGCGGATGCATTGCGGCGCAACAAGGCCCAGCGCCCAGCGTCATCCATGCCGCCGACAAATGCTCCACGTCCGCGTCGACTGCTGCGGGCCTGGCGTTTGCTGGCCGGGGTGATCAGCGCTCGCAGGCCGGCGAAGCTGTCGGCGTTCACCCGCCCGGCACCCACCAGTTCCTGCAAGGCGATTTCCAGCTCGGCGCGCAGCAGATGAGCCTCGTGCAGCAGTTCATCAAAAAACAGTGCGCCATGTTCGCTCAGGGCCTGATGGACTTTTTGCGTCTTGAGCGACAGTTCTTCCAGGGGCGTCTGTTCGGCCAGGCTGCTCCATAGGCCGACCTGGCTGCGCGGCAGCAACACCACTGGTGTGCTGCGCAGCGCGCTGGCCGAAAGCTTTTGTCGGGCGCTCAGGCGCGTCCAGACCAGCCGGCCGCTGCGGCACAACTCATCGAGCCAGGTGGGCGAGTAGTCCTTGATCCGCGCCGGCAGCAAGTCGCTGTCCCAGGCCGAGGCGGCGGCCGGGTAGCCTTCGAATTGGCTGACGATTGACGGCAGCACGGCGTTGCCTCGGCCTTGGGTCGATGTGGAAAGGTGCTGCCAGTCGAACAGGAATCGCATGAAGTCTTGCAACATCACCGGCTCGATTTCCTGTCGCAGGCGCTTGACCGTGTAGCGATGGATACGCGCCAGCAAATGCCGCTCGCACCATTCTTCCTGGCCGGTGCCCGGCGTGAAGCGACCGCGCAATACGTAGCCTTGCTGTTCCAGGTGAGCCAGGGCCTGGGTGACTGGCGGCGTCGACAGACCCAGCGGGTAGGCAATGGCCTTCAGCGGCAGCGGCCCGAACGCACTGAGCCGGGCGCGGAGCACTTCCACCACGGCTTCGTCGCTGTCCCAGGCTTCATCGAAACCGGCCAGCGGCGTCAGTGGCGGCTGCCATTGGGCCTGTGGATAAATGGCTTGCAGGCAGGTCAGGCGTTCCAAGGCCACCCATAAACCGCGCTCGGCGCTGATCTGTATGTGGCTGGCGCGACCACGCTCGGCCAGCGTGCGCAACCAGTCCAGCCAGGGCCCGTGGGCGCTGGCTTCGCTGTCGGCGATGCAGGCCAGGCTCATCAGCGCTTCGTGCATTTCATCGAGGTTGGTCGGCGTCGGCCAGGCTTCTTCGCGCACCGACTGGATGGCCTCGGCGTCCAGTGCGCCGAGGTCGTCGGTGGACTGTGGGTCGCTCCAGCGCCGGTTGATCACCGCCTGGGTGCGCCGTTCTTCCAGTGGCGCGTCGTCGAGGAAGGTATAGGGCCGGGCACTGAGGATCTCCGCCGCCAGGGGCGAGGGCGCCGGCAGGTCGCGGCTGATCAGCCGAACCTCGCCCGCTTCCATGCGCCGCAGCAGGGCCAGCCAGCCTTCGCTGTCCATGGCTTCGTGCAGGCAATCGTCGAGGGTCTGCTCCACCAGAGGGTGATTGGGAATCTCCCGTTCACCGGCGAGGTTTTCCAGGCAGGCGATCTGGTCCGGGAACACGCTGGCGATCAGGTCTTCGCTTTTCATCCGCTGGATCTGCGGTGCGACCTTGCGCCCGCCGGTATAACGCGGCAGTGCCAGGGCCACGCCGGCGTTCCAGCGCCAGCGCACGCCGAACAGCGGCGCATCCAGCACCGCCTGGACCAGGATCTGTTCGGCGCTGTGGCTGTTGAGGTAGCGCCAGACTTCGTCGAGCTCGAAGCTATGGCTGGTGGACAGCGACAACACGATGGCGTCTTCGCTGGCGGCGGCTTGCAGTTCGAAATTGAAGGTGCGACAGAAACGCTTGCGCAAAGCCAGGCCCCAGGCGCGGTTGATGCGGCTGCCGAAGGGCGTGTGGATAATCAGTTGCGTGCCGCCAGACTCATCGAAGAAGCGCTCCATCAGCAACGTGTCCTGGGACGGCAAGGCGCCGAAGGCCCGGCGTGCCGGCGCCAGGTAATCGAGCAGTTGTTCGGCACTCGGCAGATTCAGCTGCAAGGTGCCGGTCAGCCAGTCCAGCGCCGGTTGCAGATCGCCCGGCGTGGCATCAAGCAGTGCGTCCAGCTGGGCTTGCAGGCGCGCCACCGCCACCGACAGCTCAGCGCTACGCCCTGGGGCTTCGCCGAGCCAGAACGGGATGGTCGGCGGCTGGCCTTGGGCATCCTCGACCCGTACGCGACCGGTCTCGACGCGAATGATCCGGTAGGAGGTATTGCCGAGCTGGAACACGTCGCCGGCAATGCTCTCCACCGCGAAATCTTCGTTGACGCTGCCAATGTTCAAGCCCTGGGGTTCGAGCAGCACACTGTAGTCGGCGTTATCCGGAATGGTCCCGCCGCTGGTCACGGCGGTCAGCTTACTGCCGCGGCGTCCGCGCAGGGTGCGGGTGACGGCATCGCGGTGCAGGTAGGCGCTGCGCACGCCCTGGCGACCGTTGAGGCCCTCGGCGAGCATTTGCAGCAAGGCCTGGTAATGGCCTTCATCCAATTCAGCATAGGGCGCGGCGCGGCGGAACATCTGCAGGAGCGCCTGTTCCTGCCATTCCTGGCAGCTCACTTCGGCGACGATCTGCTGGGCTAGCACGTCCAGCGGTGCCTTGGGGATGTGCAGGATGTCCAGCTCGCCACGGCGCACGCAGTCGAGCAGGGCGGCGCATTCGATCAGATCGTCGCGGGTGGTGGCGAACAACCGGCCCTTGGGTGTACCGCCGACGTGGTGCCCGGAGCGTCCGACCCGTTGCAGGAACGCCGAGATCGAACGGGGCGAGGCGATCTGGCACACCAGGTCGACATCGCCGATGTCGATGCCCAGTTCCAGCGAGGCGGTGGCGATCAGCACCTGCAATTCGCCGCGCTTGAGCCGTTGCTCGGCGTCGAGGCGAAACTCCTTCGCCAGGCTGCCGTGATGGGCCGCCACCGCGTCTTTGCCCAGGCGCTCGCTCAAATGCCGGCTCAAGCGTTCGGCCAGGCGTCTGGTGTTGACGAATACCAGGGTGGTGCGGTGTTCCCGGGCCAGTTCGGCCAGACGGTTGTAGACCAGCTCCCAGACATCGTTGGCCATCACCGCCGACAGCGGCACCGGTGGCACCTCGATGTCCAGATCCCGCGGGCGCGCATGGCCGATGTCGACGATGTCGCAGGTTCGCCCTTCGCCCACCAGGAAACGCGAAACCGCTTCGATGGGTTTCTGCGTGGCGGACAGGCCGATCCGTACCAACGGTTCAGCGCACAGCGCTTGCAGGCGTTCCAGGCTCAAGGCCAGGTGGCTGCCGCGCTTGCTGGCGGCGATGGCGTGGATTTCGTCGACGATGACTGTGCGGGTGCTGGCGAGCATCTGCCGACCGGAATCCGAGCCGAGCAGCACGTAGAGCGATTCGGGCGTAGTCACCAGGATGTGCGGCGCGTTCTTGCGCATGGCCGAGCGGTCTTTCTGTGGGGTATCGCCGGTGCGCACGGCGGTGGTGATGTGCAGCGGCGGCAGGTCCATTTGTCGCAGCTGTTCGGTGATCCCGGCCAGCGGGTTTTGCAGGTTGATCTGGATGTCGTTGCTCAAGGCCTTGAGCGGCGAGACGTAGACCACCAGGGTCTGGTCCGGCAAGCCGCCCTGTTCCAGGCCGCGATGCACCAGATCGTCGAGCACCGCGAGAAACGCCGTCAGCGTCTTGCCTGAACCGGTGGGCGCGGCCACCAGGGTCGAACGGCGCTGACTGATCAACGGCCACGCCTGGGCCTGGGCGGCCGTGACCGCCGGGAATGTCTGGCTGAACCAGGCGCGCACGGCAGGGTGAAAGCCCGCCATGGCGTGGTCGGCTGCGAGGGGCAGATTCATAGGAGCAGTTATGCGGGTGGGGTGGGGAAGATGCAAGTACCGATCGGGATCTCCGTTACCAGGTAGGGCCTCATCGCGAGCAAGCTCGCTCCCACAGTCAACCGAGTTTCGTCAGACAACATGCAGTCGAATGTGGGAGCGAGCCTGCTCGCGATAGGGCCGTCGAGCCGAACCCGAACCCACGATCTGCACTTTACGGATGACGGTTGCGCACTAAACCCGCAAAATGCAACGATTCCGGCGACGCCTGTGGGCGTTGTCGATCCAAATTCTTGTGCCAATAGACTGGGCCTGCTGATTTTATGCGAATGCGCCTTATGTTACTGGGCGGCGGAAATGCCCTTGGGCAGGCGCTGATTCGCCTCGGTGCAGAAGAAGACATCGGTTTTCTTGCCCCCCGCCCGCCCGAAGACGGTTGGGATGCCGCGAGCCTGACGCAACTGCTCGACGACACCCGGCCGGACGCCTTGATCAACCTGGCGTATTACTTCGACTGGTTCCAGGCCGAGGCCGTCAGCGAGCAGCGCCTGGCCAGCCAGGAACGCGCCGTCGAGCGCCTGGCCGAACTGTGCCAGCACCACAACATCGTCCTGGTGCAACCGTCCAGCTACCGGGTGTTCGACGGTTCCCGTGCCACCGCCTACAGCGAGAAGGACGAACCGGTGCCCCTGGGCCTGCGTGGCCAGGCGTTGTGGCGGATCGAGCAAAGCGTACGTGCGACCTGTCCGCAGCATGTGCTGCTGCGTTTCGGCTGGCTGCTGGACGACAGCGCCGACGGCATCCTTGGCCGTTTCCTGGCCCGCGCCGAACAGCCCGAGGAGCTGCCGCTGGCCGACGACCGCCGGGGCAATCCGACGCCGGTGGACGATGCGGCACGAGTGATCATCTCGGTGCTCAAGCAACTCGATTGCGCGGCGCCGCTGTGGGGCACCTATCATTACGCCGGGCACGAAGCGACCACGCCACTGGCGCTGGGTCAGGCGATCCTCACCGAAGCCCGCGCCCTGCATCCGCTGGCGATCGAGTCGCCCACCGCCCAGGCTCACGCCGCACGGCCGGACGCCGCCGAAGAACCGCAGCATGCGGTGCTGGCCTGCAAGAAAATTCTGCACACTTTCGGGATCAAGCCCCGCGCCTGGCGCGCCGCGCTCCCGGGCTTACTGGATAGGTTCTATCGCCATGGCTGAAGGTCCTGTTTTAATCACCGGCGGTGCGGGTTTCATCGGCTCGCACCTGACCGACGCCCTGCTCGCCAGGGGACATTCGGTGCGCGTCCTCGATGACTTGTCCACCGGCAAGCGCAGCAACCTGCCATTGGATAACCCGGCGGTCGAACTGATCGAAGGCGACGTCGCCGACGCGGCGCTGGTGGCCCAGGTCATGGCCGGTTGCAGCGCTGTGGCGCACCTGGCGGCAGTGGCCTCGGTGCAAGCCTCGGTGGATGACCCGGTACGCACGCACCAGAGCAATTTCATCGGTACCCTGAATGTCTGCGAAGCCATGCGCCAGACCGGCGTGAAGCGCGTGTTGTTCGCCTCCAGCGCCGCGGTCTACGGCAACAACGGCGAAGGCCAGTCCATCGACGAGGACACGCCCAAGGCACCGCTTACACCCTATGCCTCGGACAAACTGGCCAGCGAGTTCTACCTGGATTTCTATCGCCGCCAGCACGCCCTGGAGCCGGTGGTGTTCCGCTTCTTCAACATCTACGGTCCACGTCAGGATCCGTCTTCGCCGTACTCCGGGGTCATCAGCATCTTCAGCGAGCGGGCACAGAAAGGCTTGCCGATCACCGTGTTCGGCGATGGCGAGCAGACCCGGGATTTTGTCTATGTCCAAGACCTGGTGGACCTGCTGGTGCAGGCCATCGAAAAGCCAGAAGTGGAAGTCGGCGCAGTGAACGTCGGCTGGAACCAGGCGACGACCCTCAAGCAAATGCTCCAGGCCCTCGAGCAAGTGGTCGGCAAGTTGCCGCCGATCAGCTACGGCCCGGCGCGCTCTGGTGACATTCGCCACTCGCGGGCGGACAACCAGCGGCTGTTGCAGCGCTTCAGTTTTCCGACGCAAACGCCGATGAGCGTGGGGCTGGCGCGGTTGCTGGGCCGCTGAACCACGGACACCGGAACCTAATGTGGGAGCGAGCCTGCTCGCGATAGCGGTTTGTCAGCCAACATAGAGGCTGACTGATCTACCGCTATCGCGAGCAGGCTCGCTCCCACAGGGATTTGCGCAAGTTTGAAAGTATGGGTCAGAACTTGTAACCCAACCCCACCATATAGATCCACGGATCCACATCGACATTCACCTTGGCCCGTGTCCCGCCGGCCACGGCGTTGTTGTCGACGTAGGCGCTGGTGTCGATGTCGATGTAGCGAATCTGGCCGTTGATCATGATGTTATCGGTCAGCATGTAGTCGGCGCCGACCTGCCACGCCATGCCCCAGCTGTTGCTTGCACGGAAGTTGCTGAAACCGTTGGCGCTGGCGCCACTGCCGACGTGTTCGTCGTAGATCCAGGTGTAGTTGATACCGGCGCCGACGTAGGGTTGAAACGCCGACTTGGCGTCGAGCGGGTAGTAGACCAGGCTCAGGGTCGGCGGCAGGTGCTTGAGGGTGCCGAGTTTGCCGTTGGCCGCGCCGAGAGCGGTGCCTTTGAGCTTCACGTCATGCTCGAACGGCGAAGCCGCCAGCAGTTCGATCCCCAGGTTGTTGGTCAGCATGTAGGCGAAGTTCAAGCCCAGTTGGGTGTCGCTGCTCATGGTCGCCTTGCCGCCCAGGTCGGCGCCGGCCAGCGGGCCACGGTCGACCTTGACGCTGCCGCTGTCGGCCTCTGGATTGACGGTAATGGCGCCGGCGCGAACGATGATATCGCCGGCCGTATGGGCCTGGGCGAGCGGGGCGGCGAGCGCGAGGGCAACGAGCGAAGCGCTGAGCAGAGACTTGTGCATGGGAGCTCCAAAGGGCATTCAAAAAGGATGGCCTATGGTACGAAGCGCTCTGGGGCGGTCTTTTGACTCAGCTCAATGAAAGTGTGATGAGACTTCAGAGGCCTCATCGTCGGATCGCCGCCCGGAGCAAGCTCGCTCCCACCGGGACGGTGCATGCCGATCCAATGTGGGAGCGAGCCTGCTCGCGATGACTATTTAACTGGCGATACGATAATTACCGGACTCACTCCGGCAGCTCATACACATAAATCTTCTCAGCCTCCATCTGATACCCGGCATCGGCCAGTTCGCTGGTGGACGGCTTGACCTGCATCGGCCCTTCGACCCAGTACGGCTGGTACAACTCATCGAGCTTGACCCCGACTTCGCTCTTCACATGCACGATCTGGTTCGACGGCGGTGGTGGTACATGGATGCAGGCGCCGAAATACGGTACCAGCAAGAAATCCGTGGTGCGGCCTTCCTCGCTGACTTCCAGCGGCACGATGTAACCCGGCAAACGAATCTGCTGCCCATCGAGCGCCTTGACCACCGGCGCGTTGGGCATCTCCTGCCTGGCTGCCGGCGCGGACTCGGCGGCCAGGGCGTCGCTCATCTTCGACAGGTCGTGCAGCGGGGTCATGTTCGGCACTTCCGGCGGCGCGTCGGGCGGGATCATTTCCGACCAGGCCAGGTCCCTCGGCTCGGCCGCCCACAGCGGCAGGGCGACCATCATCAACAACGCAAGCAGGGCGCGGAGCATCTTCAATGTCCTCATAAACGGATCGACAGACCATCGGCCAGCGACTGGCGATAGGCGCGCCAGGCCGGCACGCTGCCCATCAGCAGGGCGGCGAGCAGGATGCCAGCCATTAGCGTCCATTCATACTCGCTCGGCCAGCCCAGCGGCAGATACAAGCCATAGGCCGACTGCACATAGCCCTGGGCTGCAGCGATCCCGACGTACAGCAGCGCCAGGCCCGATGCGACGCCGGCCAGCGCCAGCGCGAAGGCTTCAAGCACCAGCAGGCTTGCAATGTGCCACGGCGGCGCACCCACCGAACGCAGGATCGCCATTTCCCGGCGGCGCTCGTTGAGGCTGGTGAGGATCGCCGTGAGCATGCCGATCAACCCGGTCAGCACCACGAACAGCGAGATCACGAACAGGGCTTTTTCCGCCGTGCCCATCAGGCTCCACAGTTCCTGCAACGCCACGCCGGGCAGGATCGCCAGCAACGGTTCGCCGCGGAACTCGTTGATCTCGCGTTGCAAGGCAAAGGTCGAAATCTTGCTGTTGAGGCCGAGCATGAACGCGGTGATCGCCTGAGGCGTGAGGTCCATGTTGCGGGCCTGGTCGGCGCTGATGCGGCCGTTGCCCTGGGCTGGCGCACCGTTTTTCCAGTCGATGTGAATCGCCTCCATGCCGCCGAGGCTGATGTGCAAGGTACGGTCCACCGGGGTGCCGGTGCGCTTGAGGATGCCGACCACGGTGAACGGCTTGTCGTCGTGCTTGACCAGGCTGATGGCCGCTACGCCGTGAGCCAGCACCAGTTGGTCGCCGAGCTTGTAATGCAGCGCTTCGGCCACTTCGGCGCCGAGCACCACTTCGAACGGATCGGTGGCGAACGCCCGGCCATCGGCGAGCGCCAGGTGTTGTTGGCGACCGTATTGGTAATGCTCGAAGTAGGCTTCGGTGGTGCCCATCACCCGATAACCGCGATGGGAATCGCCCAGGGACATGGGGATCGCCCATTTCACTTTCGGGTTGCTGGCGAAGTGTTCGAAGCTGTCCCAGCGGATGTTATTGGTGGCATTGCCGATGCGAAACACCGAGTACAGCAACAGGTTCACCGAGCCCGAGCGGGCGCCGACGATCAGGTCGGTGCCGCTGATGGTGCTGGCGAAACTGGCCCGCGCCTCGGTGCGCACCCGCTCCACCGCCAACAGCAGGCAAACGGACAGCGCAATGGCGAAAACGGTGAGGATCGCGGTGAAGCGGCGGTTCGCCAGGCTGGCCATGGCTAGACGGAACAGATACATCTCAGACCTCGAGTGGCTTGGCGGTGCGATTGAGATCGGCCAGCGAGAGGTTGCGGTCAAACAGCGCTGCCAGGCTCTGGTCATGGCTGACGAATAGCAGGCTCGATCCGGCGTCGCGACATTCAGCGAACAACAACCGCAGGAAGTTTTCCCGGGCGTCATAGTCCAGGGCCGAGGTCGGTTCGTCGGCGATCACCAGTTCCGGTTGGCCGATCAAGGCCCGGGCGGCGGCGACCCGTTGCTGTTGGCCAATGGACAGCGAGTCGGCGCGCCGTCCGAGCAGGTTCGGATCGGTCAGGCCCAGGTGGGCCAGCAAGGTCGCGGCGGCCTGATCGACACTGCCGTGGCGCTGTACGGCCCGCTGCGCCCGTAGCTTGGAAAAGTGGCAGGGCAACTCGACATTCTCGCGTACCGAGAGAAACGGCAGCAGGTTGAACTGCTGGAAGATGTAGCCGGTGTGATCCACGCGAAACCGGTCGCGACGGCCGGCGCCCAGCGCGCTGAGCTCCTGGCCAAGCAGGCGGATGCTGCCGCGATCCGGCACCTGCACCCCACCCAGAAGCCCCAGCAGCGTGGTCTTGCCACTGCCGCTGGGCCCCTTGAGAAACAGCGTTTCACCGGACTCCAGCCGAAACGCCGGGATGTCCAGTAATGGCGGATGCCCGGGCCAGCTGAAAACCAGGTCGGACAGTTCGATGAGAGCTTGGGTCATGTTGGCCGATGTCAGGATGATGGGAATAGCCCCTTGTGGGAGCGAGCCTGCTCGCGAAAGCAATGGGTCAGGCGACATCTATGTTGGATGTGCCGGCCTCTCGCGAGCAGGCTCGCTCCCACATTGGATATGTGGTGAATGCAGATTCTGCTTCACATCAGATCCCACAGGGTTTTGCAGTGTACTCAGAACTTCAGGGCCGGTGCCTCGGCCGTCACTTCCCCGCCTTGCTGGCCGTTCGGGCCGATCAGTTGTACCAGGATTTTCCGAGTGGCCGGGAAGGCCTTGAACAGGGGCGCCAGGTCCAGATGCGTCAAGGCGCCGGGCGCGACACAACGGAACTGGTAGTGGGCGTGGATTTCGCTGTGTTCGTGGTGCTCGTCGCCATCGTCATCGGCGTCTTCGGCATGGTCCGCGTGTCCCGGTTCGTCGCCGAACAACGGGCTTTCCAGTTCCTGCTGCTCCAGGGAGCACTTGGCATCGGCGAGGTTGATCAACGCCGCCGGTTTCTCCAGTTTCGCCCGCACCGCGGCCACCTTGGCTTTGTCGGCGGCGCTGGTGGCGGCGTGTTCGAAGCCCACCAGGTTCATCGCCGGGCTGTCGAGCTCCAGCTCCAGGGTCTCGCCGTCCAGTGAGGCATTGAGCCGGCCAACGCCATGTTCATGGGCGCCCAGGCTCCCGTGCTCATGGTCGTGATCGTGATCATGCTCGACAGCCGCATGGGCGACAGCCAATGGCAGCAGGGCGAACGGCAGGGCGAGAAGCAGACGGCGCATGACGGATCTCCGGAAATACATGACGTGTTATGTGATCTTATAACAAAACTGCGCAGAGTTTGACCGTCTGCTTGGCGTCGCGCAAGGCCCATGGGAGCATGGGCAGATGAAATTTTCAGGAGCACGGTAATGTTGCGGATACGCGGAACCGTCGGTGATTGGCCGGTGGACTTGACGATTGAAATGGATGAGGGCGACTGGGCGCAGCTCGGCGCGCAACTGCAGGCGGTCAAGCCCGAGAGCGCTGCAACACCGATGGCCAAGCCGGTAAATCAGGATGATGCCCAGTGGCAGATCGCCAAGGAACTGCTGCGCAAGGCCGGGCAGTTGAGCGGTCCGGACCTGCTCGAACAGCTCGAAGGCCTGACCGGCAGCGCCTCGGCGGGCAAGCGCCTGCTGGTGCGCTTGCGCCATTGTGCCGAGGTCAAGGTGCTGAGCGGCGGGGATACGCCGCTCTATAGCTGGATCGAAGCGACGAGCTCCAAGCCGCAAGCTGCAAGCTAAGACAGTCTTGCAGCTTGAAGCTTGAAGCTTGAAGCTTGAAGCTTGAAGCTTGAAGCTTGAAGCTTGCAGCTGCTCCTCTAATACAGCGCCGCAAACAGCTTGCGACGATAAGTCGTCACCAGCGGATGATCATTGCCCAACAGTTCGAACACTTGCAGCAAGGTCTTGTGGGGCAGGCCTTCGCTGTAGCTGCGGTTGCGCATGAACAGCTTGAGCAGCGCGTCGAGGGCCGGTTCGTATTGCTGACGGGCCAGTTGCTGGATCGCCAGTTGGTACACCGCTTCGTCGTCTTGTGGGTCTTTTGCCAGGCGCGCCTTGAGCTCGGCGGCATCCGGCAGGTCTTTCGCCAGGCCGAGGAACTGGATCTGCGCCTTGGCACCCGCCAGGGCGGCCTTGTGTTCGTCGCTTTTCACCGCGTCGAGCACCGCCTGGGCTTCACCCAGTTCACCGCGTTCAGTCAGGCAACGGGCATACAGGATCAGCGCCTTGGCGTTGGTGTTGTCTTCGCCCAGCAACACCGTGAGCAGCGCTTCGGCGTCCGCGAAACGACCGTCGTCGAACAGCGCCTGGGCCTGCTCGAACGGGTCGGCGGCGGTTGGCGGAGGCATCTGCACGTGCGGCTCGAGCATCGCCCTCACGGCTGATTCCGGCTGGGCCCCGGCGAAGCCATCGACCGGTTGGCCGTCCTTGAACAGCACCACGGTCGGCAGGCTGCGGATGCCGAAGCGCGCGACGATGTCTTGTTCGATGTCGCAGTTGACCTTGGCCAGCAGCAATTCACCCCGATAGCTCTCGGCAATGCCTTGCAGCATCGGCATCAGCGCCTTGCACGGTGCACACCACTCGGCCCAGAAATCCACCAGCACTGGTTTGTGGAAGGAGTTGGCGATCACCGACTGGTCGAAATCGGCGGTGGTGGCGTCGAAGATGTAGGGCGTGTCCTGGGTCATGGGAATCTCGTAGAACGCTTGGATGGGGCAACTATAAGGCTTGGTGGGATCGGCTGAAAGCGCAGGCGATGCTCAGGGATATGTGTCGACTGGCAGGGCCTCATCGCGAGCAAGCTCGCTCCCACAGAAGGAGCGTCGTGCGCAAATGATGTGAACAACGGGAAACCCTGTGGGAGCGAGCTTGCTCGCGATGCTTTTGGAGCTAACGCCGCGCGTGATACAGGCTCACATGCCGAAACTCCTCAGGCTCAGCCAGGTCCGGCAAGGTCATGGCCTGGAGCATCTCGATGCGTCGGTACAGCGGATGCTGAAAATCGCGCACCCGGGAATCAGCCACCAAGGACTCGCGGCCGCGACTGAGAAAGTGGTCGAGTAACGGCAGGTTGGCCCGGTCGTAGAGCACGTCGGCGACCAGGATCAGGTCGAAGCGGTCGGCCTCGGCGAAAAAATCCGCCGAATATCCCAGCTCCACGCCATTGAGCGCGGCATTGGCTTGGCAGGCTCCAATCGCCAGCGGATCGAGGTCGCACGCCACCACTTCCAGCGCTCCGGCCTTGAGCGCCGCGATGCCCGCCACGCCGGAACCGGCGCCAAAATCCAGCACGCGCTTGCCCGCCACCCACTGCGGCCGCTCGGCCAGGTAGCGCGCCATCGCCAGGCCGCTGGCCCAGCAGAAGCTCCAATAGGGCGGCTCATGAAGGATGCGCCGGGTTTCTTCCGGGCTGAAGGCGCGGTCCATGTTGTCGCCGTCGATCAACCACAGCTTCAGGTCAGTGCCGGGCAGCGGGCAAGCCACCAGGCGCGCATCGCCGAGCAACTCGCCCAAGGCGCGTTGCAGGTCGTGTGGTGCATTCACGGTGCTTTGACGAATTGCAGGGCGCCCAGGGCCTGGGTGGTCGGTTGGCTGATGCGTTGTTCCGGCAGATGCAGGATCAATTGGCCGGATTGGCTGGCGCGACCGCGCAGTTCCACCCGGGCGCCGGCAGGAAAGGCTTCGGGGTTGAAGCGCAGGCGGAAGGGCAGGGCCTGGTTGGTACCGATCAGGCTGGAGCTGGCGAGCAACTGTTGCGGACGGTCCTTGTCGTCGATCACCAGCAGCGCCAGTTCAACTTCCGCGCCGGCCGGGACGCCTTCGAGGGTGCCGCTCAATTCACGCTGATATGCTGGCAATGGCCCCAGCTCAGCGGCGTGGCGGGCTTTTTCCTGGGCCTGTTTCGGCGCCGGTGCCGGTGCCGGTGCGGGCGCGGCGGGCTTGGGCGCGTCGCTGCTGCACGCCATCAGCAGGCTGAAAAGACTGAGCAAAACGAGCGATCGTAGCGGCATGTGTGGCTCCGGCAAGGTAAATTCCATGGATCAGGTGGTAAGCCCGTCTGTATACCGTAAACCCTATGGCTTGTCTTGCCAGTGGGATGCGCTACCATGGCCCTCCCTTTTTTTGTTGCCTGCCACCATGCACTGTCCCTTCTGCGGTGCCAACGACACCAAAGTCATCGACTCGCGACTGGTCGCCGAGGGCGAACAGGTCCGCCGCCGCCGCGAATGCCTGGCCTGCGGCGAACGTTTCACCACGTTCGAGACCGCTGAACTGGTGTTGCCGCGCCTGATCAAAACCGACGGCAGCCGCCAGCCGTTCGACGAAGACAAACTGCGCGCCGGCATGCAGCGCGCCCTGGAAAAACGCCCGGTGAGCGTCGAGCGCCTGGAAGCGGCGCTGGTGCACATCAAGCACAAGCTGCGGGCCACCGGCGAGCGCGAGGTCAAGTCCCTGGTGGTCGGCGAGCTGGTGATGGCCGAGCTGCAGAAGCTCGACGAAGTCGCCTACATCCGCTTCGCCTCGGTGTACCGGCGCTTCCAGGACCTGAATGAATTCCGCGAGGAAATCGACCGCCTGGCCCGTGAACCGGTGAAAGAATGACCGGCCCGGCGCAACAGGCGGTGCTCGACGCCCACTACATGGCCCGCGCCCTGGAACTGGCGCGGCGCGGCCATTACACCACTCACCCCAATCCCCGGGTCGGTTGCGTGATCGTGCGCGACGGGCAGATTGTCGGTGAAGGCTGGCACGTGCGTGCCGGTGAACCTCATGCCGAAGTCCACGCCTTGCGCGCAGCCGGTGAGCTGGCCCGAGGCGCCACCGCCTACGTCACGCTGGAACCTTGCAGTCATCACGGGCGCACGCCGCCCTGTGCCGATGCGCTGGTCAACGCTGGAGTGGCACGGGTAGTCGCGGCGATGCAGGACCCGAACCCGGAGGTCGCCGGTCGCGGCCTGCAACGGCTGACCCAGGCCGGTATCGCCACCCAAAGCGGCGTGCTGGAGGGCGAAGCGCGCCAGCTCAATCCGGGCTTCCTCAAGCGCATGGAGCACGGCCTGCCGTTCGTGCGGGTCAAGCTCGCCATGAGTCTCGACGGTCGCACCGCCATGCAAAGCGGCGAAAGCCAATGGATCACCGGTCCGGCTGCGCGCTCGGCGGTGCAACGGCTGCGGGCCCAGGCCAGTGTGGTACTGACTGGCGCCGACACGGTGCTGGCGGACAACGCCCGGCTGACCGTGCGTGCCGATGAACTGGGCCTGGACGCGGAGCAAACCGCGCAGGTAATGAGCCGTCCGCCGTTGCGGGTGCTGGTAGACGGACGCCTGCGGGTGCCGCTGGACGCGCCATTCTTCAAGGCCGGCCCGGCGCTGGTCGCCACGTGCATGGCGGTGGAAGAACAGTACGCCAATGGCCCTGAATGCATGATCGTTGCGGGAGATGACGGCCAGGTCGACCTGCACCGTTTGCTCAAGGAACTGGCGGCCCGTGGCGTCAACGAGGTGCTGGTGGAAGCCGGTCCGCGCCTGGCGGGAGCCTTTGCCCGGCTGGGGCTGGTGGATGAGTTCCAGATTTTCTTCGCCGGCAAGTTCCTGGGCTCCACCGCGCGACCGTTACTGGACTGGCCACTGGCGCAGATGAAGGACGCCCCGGCGCTGAAAATCACCGAAATCCGCGCCGTGGGCGATGACTGGCGAGTCATCGCCGTTCCCGTCTCGCCGGCCAGCGTATAATTCCCGGCCTTCGCTCAAGCGGCGGCCCGTTCTCGAGGAGGACTCCATGTTTACCGGCATTATCGAATCCATTGGCAGCATCCGCGCACTCACCCCCAGGGGCGGCGATGTGCGGGTCCACGTCGAAACCGGCAAGCTCGACCTGAGCGACGTCAAACTGGGCGACAGCATCGCGGTCAACGGTGTATGCCTGACCGCGGTGGAACTGCCCGGCAATGGTTTCCTGGCCGATGTCAGCCGCGAAACCCTCGACTGCACCGCCATGAATGACCTCAAGAGCGGCAGCCCGGTCAACCTGGAAAAAGCCCTGACCCCCACCACCCGTCTGGGCGGCCATCTGGTCAGTGGCCATGTGGACGGCGTCGGCGAAGTGGTGTCGCGTAGCGATAACGCCCGGGCTGTGGAGTTTCGTATCCGCGCCCCGAAAGAGCTGGCCAAATACATCGCTCACAAGGGCTCGATCACAGTCGACGGCACCAGCCTGACGGTCAACGCGGTGGATGGCGCCGAGTTCCTGCTGACGATCATCCCGCACACCTTGAGCGAGACCATCATGGCCTCGTACCGGCCGGGGCGCCGGGTCAACCTGGAAGTCGACCTGCTGGCCCGCTACCTGGAGCGCCTGTTGCTCGGTGACAAGGCCGCAGAGCCGGCCTCCGGCAGCAACATCACTGAAAGCTTTCTGGCCGCCAACGGCTATCTGAAATCCTGACCCAAGGGGGTGCCGCGTGGCGCTCAATAGCATCGAAGAACTGGTTGAAGACATCCGCCAAGGCAAGATGGTCATCCTCATGGATGACGAAGACCGCGAGAACGAAGGCGACCTGATCATGGCCGCCGAATGCTGCAAGGCCGAGCACATCAATTTCATGGCCAAGCACGCCCGTGGTCTGATTTGCATGCCGATGACCCGCGAACGTTGCGAGCTGCTGAAACTGCCGCTGATGGCCCCGCGCAACGGTTCGGGCTTCGGCACCAAGTTCACCGTGTCCATCGAGGCCGCCGAGGGCGTGACCACCGGTATCTCCGCAGCCGACCGTGCGCGCACCGTGCAGGCTGCGGCCGCCCGGGACGCCAAGGCCGAGGACATCGTCAGCCCCGGTCACATCTTTCCGCTGATGGCCCAGGCCGGCGGCACCCTGGCCCGCGCCGGCCATACCGAAGCGGCGTGCGACCTGGCGCGCATGGCCGGTTTCGAGCCTGCCGGCGTGATCTGCGAAGTGATGAACGATGACGGCACCATGTCCCGTCGCGCCGAACTGGAAACCTTCGCCGCCGAACACAACATCAAGATCGGCACTATTGCCGACCTGATCCACTACCGGATGATCCACGAGCGTACCGTTCAGCGGATTGCCGAGCAGCCGTTGGACAGCGAACTGGGCCAGTTCAACCTGGTGACCTACCGTGATTCGGTGGAAGGCGACGTGCACATGGCGCTGACCCTGGGCACCGTGTGTGCCGAAGAGCCGACCCTGGTGCGCGTGCACAACATGGACCCGCTGCGCGACCTGCTGATGGTCAAGCAGCCCGGCCGCTGGAGCCTGCGGGCCGCCATGGCCGCGGTGGCCGAGGCCGGCAGCGGCGTGGTGCTGCTGCTCGGGCACCCGCTGGATGGCGACGTGTTGTTGGCGCATATCCGCGAAACCGGCGATCAGGCGGCGGTGAAAAAACCGACCACCTACAGCATCGTCGGTGCCGGTTCGCAGATCCTCCGCGACCTGGGTGTGCGTAAAATGCGCCTGATGAGCGCACCGATGAAGTTTAATGCGATATCCGGTTTCGACCTGGAAGTTGTAGAATACGTGCCCTCCGAATAATGGCCCGGGATTTCGGCATCGTTGTTCAGACTTGTGATTGATTGTGGCGAGGGAGCTTGCTCCCGCTTGGGTGCGCAGCGCCCACAAGAAGGGCCGCTTCGCAGCCCAGCGGGAGCAAGCTCCCTCGGCACGACTTACGCAAGTGAACGACATGGCGCAGTCGAGGCTCTGTATTCAAGGCTAAATATCACCAAGGAGCGCGTACCGAAACGCGCTCTGGCTCTTTAAGAGATCTGACGAATGACCCTGAAGACCATCGAAGGTACCTTCATCGCCCCTAAAGGCCGCTACGCTCTGGTAGTGGGCCGTTTCAACAGTTTCGTGGTCGAGAGCCTGGTTGGCGGTGCGGTCGATGCCTTGGTTCGCCATGGCGTGAACGAAAGCGACATCACCATCATCCGCGCCCCTGGCGCCTTCGAAATTCCGCTGGTTGCGCAGAAAGTCGCTCAAAAGGGCGAATTTGCAGCGATCATCGCCCTGGGCGCGGTCATTCGTGGCGGTACTCCGCACTTCGAATACGTGGCCGGCGAATGCACCAAGGGCCTGGCCCAGGTGTCCATGGAGTTCGGCGTACCGGTCGCCTTCGGTGTACTGACCGTCGATTCCATCGAGCAAGCCATCGAACGTTCCGGCACCAAGGCCGGTAACAAAGGCGCCGAAGCTGCCCTGTCCGCCCTGGAAATGGTCAGCCTGCTGGCGCAGTTGGAGGCCAAGTGATTAGCGACGAAAGCGATCGTTTCAACCCGCGCGATCCCAAGCCGGCCGATGCCGGCAAGCCATCGAAAAGCGCCAAGCGCCGCGAAGCCCGTCAGCTCGCGACTCAGGCGTTGTATCAATGGCACATGGCCAAGCAGTCGTTGAACGAGATCGAGGCGCAGTTTCGCGTCGACAACGATTTCGCCGATGTCGACGGTGCGTATTTCCGCGAGATCCTTCATGGGGTACCGCAGTTCAAGACCGAGATCGACACCGCGCTCGCGCCTTGCCTGGACCTGACCATCGAAGAGCTGGACCCGGTCGAACTGGCGGTCCTGCGCCTGTCCACCTGGGAACTGCTCAAGCGCGTCGACGTACCGTATCGCGTGGTGATCAACGAAGGGATCGAACTGGCGAAAGTCTTCGGCTCCACTGACGGCCACAAATTCGTCAACGGCGTCCTCGACAAGCTCGCCCCGCGCCTGCGTGAAGCCGAAGTGAAAGCGTTCAAGCGCTGACCGACGCTCGCACCGGTGTCCTGCCTCGCCAATGCGTTCGTTTTTGTCGAGTGACTGTTGGTGCCAGGCAACGCAGTATGGCGCCAACAGGCGCCGACAAAAAAAAGAACAGCATGGGTGAGACAGGATACTTGATGGGCGAATTCGAGCTGATCCGCAACTACTTCGCTGCCGCGGCCTGCGCGCAGGGCGGCGAGGGCGTTGCGCTGGGGATCGGCGACGACTGCGCATTGCTGGCCGTTCCTGCCGGGGAACAGTTGGCGGTGTCCACCGACACGCTGGTGGCCGGTGTGCACTTTCCCGACCCTTGCGACCCGTTCCTGCTCGGCCAACGTTCGTTGGCCGTGGCGGTCAGTGACCTGGCTGCCATGGGCGCTACGCCCCTTGCCTTTACCCTTGCCCTGACCTTGCCGACGGTGACCGCCGATTGGCTGCAAGCCTATGCCCGTGGCTTGAATCAAATGGCCCAGGCCTGCGGCGTGGCGCTGATAGGGGGGGACACCACGCGTGGGCCGTTGAGCCTGACCATGACCGTGTTTGGCCGCGTGCCGTCCGGTCAAGCCTTGACCCGCAGCGGCGCACAGCCTGGCGATTTATTGTGTGTCGGCGGTGAACTGGGCAATGCCGCCGGTGCCTTGCCGCTGGTGCTCGGCCAACGCAGCGCTGAACCGGATGTCGCCGAACCGCTGTTGGCCCACTACTGGTCACCGCGCCCGCAGCTCGACCTGGGCCTGGCGTTGCGCGGCAAGGCCAGTGCGGCGATGGATATTTCCGATGGCCTGCTGGCCGATTGCGGCCACATCGCCCTGGCGTCCGGTGTCGCATTACAAGTGGAACGGGACCGGCTGCCGCTGTCCAACGCTTTACAGGCGTTTCTTGGTCGCACGCTCGCGCAGGACGCCGCCCTGAGTGGCGGTGATGACTATGTGCTGTTATTCACCGTGCCGCCGGTCCCATTGTCGGTATTGCAGGCCGAGGGCTGGCCGGTCCACGTAATCGGCTCGGTCATGGCCGGAGAGGGCGTCACACTGGTTGACGGCTCCGGGCACGACATCACCCCGACCATTCGGGGTTATCAACATTTTCGGGAGACACCGTGACAGATCATCCCAATCAGGTCCCGGCAGAGTTCGTTCCGCCCTCGGTCTGGCGCAACCCATGGCATTTCATGGCATTCGGCTTCGGTTCGGGCACCTTGCCCAAGGCTCCGGGCACCTGGGGCTCGCTGGTTGCGCTACCCTTCATACCGTTGTGGCAGATGTTGCCGGACTGGGGCTACTGGCTGATGCTGGGCATCACCATGCTGTTTGGCTTCTGGTTGTGCGGCAAAGTGGCGGATGACCTGCGAGTGCACGATCATGAGGGTATCGTCTGGGATGAAATGGTCGGTATGTGGATCACCCTATGGCTGGTGCCTGAAGGCTGGTACTGGCTGTTGACGGGTTTTGTGGTGTTCCGCTTCTTCGATATCCTCAAGCCGTGGCCGATCCGCTGGATCGACCGGCATGTGCATGGAGGTGTCGGGATCATGCTCGACGATGTACTGGCCGGGGTCTTTGCCTGGCTGGCAATGCAAGGATTGGTGTGGTGTTTCACCTGAGGGAGTCAGGAATGGGCGTGAGTCGCGCACTGTTGCTGTTGCTGTTGTTGTGTCTGGGGATCTGTCTCGGTGTTCGGGCGGCCGACCAGGCGCCGCTGCCGGGCAAGGTCCGCGCCGCCAGCGAAGAGTGGGCGGCTTATACCCAGGCCGACGGCCAGGGCATGGGCTGGGATATCTTGCGCGAGGTGTTCGAACCCGAAGGCGTCAAGCTGGAGATCCGCAGCGTGCCCTATACCCGTTCCACAGGGCTTGTGCAGCGTGGCGAAGCCGACGTCCAGGTCGGCGCCTACCGCGATGAAACCGAAGGCGTGCTCTATCCGAAGTGGCATTACGACGTCGATCACATCTACGCGCTGGGGCTGATGAGCAAGCCGGCGCCCACGTTGGCGACATTGGGCAATTACCGCCTGGTCTGGATGCGCGGCTACGAGTACAACAGCTACCTGCCCAATGTCCGTCGCTTCAATGAAATCCACCGTGCCGTGGGTATTCTGCCAATGCTGGTGCACGATCGCGCCGACTTCTATATCGATGCGTTGATGGAAATCCAGGACGTGCTCTCCAAGACCGACAACCCTCAGCAGTTCAGGCTCACGCCGCTGATCAATCTGCCGCTCTACCTGGGGTTTGCCAACACCGAGAATGGTCGGGCATTACGGGCGTTGTATGACCGGCGCATGGAGGTACTGGTCAAAAGCGGCCAGTTGAAGCCGATTTTCGAGCGTTGGAAGCAACCTTACCCATTCGACGAGAACGGCAAGCCACCCAAGCCGTAATCAAACTTTTCGATGGTAATGGACGACAATTCAGCCTAAGCGTCCGCCCGGACCTGCTGTTACAATGCCTGCCTCTGCGAATCTCCAGTACTAGATCAGGAGCACACCGGTGCCTGTCGTTTTTGTTGCCGCTTCCAAGCTGCCAACGCCCTTTGCGCAATTCACCATGCATGGTTTTCTCGATGAAGCCACCGGCCGCGAGCACGTGGTGCTGAGCCTGGGGGATATCGCCGATGGCGCGCCGGTGCTTGGCCGCCTGCACTCCGAATGCCTGACGGGCGATGCCCTGTTCAGTCAGCGCTGCGATTGTGGTTCGCAACTCGAAGCCGCGTTGCAGGCCATCGCCCGTGAAGGCCGTGGCGTGCTGCTGTACCTGCGCCAGGAAGGGCGTGGCATCGGCCTGTTGAACAAGATCCGCGCCTATGAGTTGCAGGATGGGGGCGCCGATACGGTGGAAGCCAACGAGCGCCTGGGCTTTGCCGCTGATTTGCGCGACTACAGTATCTGCCTGCCGATGCTGGAACATCTGGGTGTCAAGTCGCTGCGACTGATGACCAACAACCCGCGCAAGGTCAAGGCGATGACTGACATGGGCATCGTGGTGGCCGAGCGCGTGCCGCTGCACACCGGGCACAATCCCCACAACAAACTCTACCTGGCGACCAAGGCCAGCAAGCTCGACCACATGATGGGCAACGAGCATCAGGGCGAGGTTGACCGGGCGTGACCCGTGGTCAGGTCCGGCGGCGATTGGCCGTCAAATGGTGGCAATACCTGGCGCTGGCCTTGCTGCCGTTGTTCGTGATCAACGCAGTGTTCGGTCAGGGCGAAGCGATTCTGCCAATGTTGGCGATGCCGCTGTTCATCGCGGGTCTGGCCTCGATGTTTGTCAGCCTGCGATTTTTCGGGCCTTACAAGAATGCCTTGGTGTCCACCCAGAAAGCCCTCGACACCCCCCAGGAGCCTGAAGCCTGGATCACCCTGGCAGCCCGTCGCCGCGCTGCGCTCCTGGTTGCGGGGCTGCCGGCCTGGATCGGTGCGCTGGCGGTATTCGTGGGGTTGGAAGCGGTGCCGTTGATCCTGTTGGCGCTGTCGACGGCGGTGCTGTTCTACCTGTATCGCATCCCGCGTCAGCTCGGCTGATAGCACAACTCCTGTGGGAGCGAGCAGGCTCGCTCCCACAGGTTTTTTGTTGCTTGAAAATTATCGGCCCAGCAACTGCAACCGCTGGCGCACGGATGCTTCGATCCCGGCTTCATCCAGCCCACATTCCGCCAGCATCTGCGCTGGCTTCGCGTGTTCGACGTAGATATCCGGCAGCCCCAGGTGCAGCACGGGCTTGAGAATGTTGTCGCGGGCCAGGAATTCGCTGACCGCCGCGCCGGCACCACCCATGATGGCGTTTTCCTCGATGGTCACCAGCAGTTCGTGGCTGCCGGCGATCTCGCGTACCAAGGCTTCGTCCAGGGGTTTGACGAAACGCATGTCCACCACGGTGGCGCCCAGGGTCTCGGCGACTTTCATGGCTTCGGCCAGTTGTACGCCAAATACCAGCAGGGCAGTCTGCTTGCCTTGGCGGCGAATGACACCCTTGCCGATCTCAATGGGTTCGAGGTCGGCGTCGATGGTGGCGTTCGGGCCGGTGCCGCGTGGGTAGCGCACCGCCGCCGGGCCATTGAACAGGTGGCCGGTGGTGAGCATCTTGCGCAATTCGTTCTCGTCGCTCGGGGTCATCACCAGCATGCCGGGGATGCAGCGCAGGAACGACAGGTCGAAGCTGCCGGCGTGGGTCGGGCCGTCTTCGCCCACCAGGCCTGCGCGGTCGATGGCGAACAGCACGTCGAGGTTCTGCACCGCCACGTCATGTATCAACTGGTCATAGCCGCGTTGCAGGAAGGTCGAGTAGATCGCCACCACCGGCTTGGCGCCTTCGCAGGCCATGCCGGCGGCGAGCGTCACGGCGTGTTGCTCGGCGATCGCTACGTCGAAGTAGCGCTGCGGGTAACGCTCGCTGAAGGCCACCAGGTCCGAGCCTTCCTTCATCGCCGGGGTGATGCCCACCAGGCGCGGGTCGGCGGCGGCCATGTCGCACAGCCACTGGCCGAACACGCCGGAATACTTCGGTCCACCGGCCTTTTTCGGTGCGGCGGCGGGGGCGTCCAGCGGTTCGAGCTTGGTGATGGCGTGGTAACCGATGGGGTCGACTTCCGCCGGGGCGAAGCCTTTGCCCTTCTTGGTGACCACGTGCAGGAACTGCGGGCCCTTTAGATCGCGCATGTTGCGCAGCGTGGCGATCAGCGTCGGCAGGTCGTGGCCGTCGATCGGGCCGATGTAGTTCCAACCCAGCTCTTCGAACAGCGTGCCGGGCACCAGCATGCCCTTGGCGTACTCCTCGGTGCGGCGGGCGATTTCCCAGGCACCGGGCAGGCGCGACAGCACCTTCTTGCTGCCTTCGCGCATGCTGGCGTAGGTGCGGCTGGAGAGGATCTTCGCCAGGTAGTTGGACAATCCGCCGACATTGCGCGAAATCGACATGTCGTTGTCGTTGAGGATCACCAGCATGTTGGCGTTGACTTCCGGCGCGTGGTTCAGCGCCTCGAACGCCATGCCTGCGGTCAGTGCGCCATCGCCGATCACCGCAATTGCCTTGCGCTCGCTGTTCTGCAGGCGGGCGGCAATCGCCATGCCCAGGGCGGCGCTGATGGAGGTGCTGGAGTGGCCGACGCCAAAGGTGTCGTATTCGCTCTCCGAACGGCGCGGGAATGCAGCCACGCCATCCTTCTGGCGCAGGGTGCTCATGCGCGCACGGCGGCCGGTCAGGATCTTGTGTGGATAGGCCTGGTGCCCGACGTCCCACACCAGCCGGTCGTCCGGGGTGTCGAACACGTAATGCAGGGCGATGGTCAGCTCGATGACGCCCAGGCCCGCACCGAAGTGCCCGCCGGTCTGGCCGACCGTGTAGAGCAGTTCCAGGCGCAACTCATCGGCCAGGGTTTCCAGCTCGGCTTCACCCAGCCGGCGCAGGCCGTCCGGCGTGTTGGCGCGGTCCAGCAGCGGCGTGGTCGGGCGTTTGCGGGGAATCTCTTGAAACGTCGTGGGCATCAGGCGAATCGTTATAGGTATAGAAAGAGGCGGCAGTTTACCCTATGCATCGCAAGCTGCCCACGCGTTGGCCGGAACTTGGCCGATACGCACTTATGAATGGGTTGACCCTGTATCAGCTGCGTCGTTCGACGATATAACGCGCCAAGTCGCGCAACGGCTCGGCCGCCGCGTCAAACGGTCGCAATGCTTCCAGGGCCTGGTCGCGCAATTCCAGGGCGTAGGCCTTGGCGGCATCGAGGCCCAGCAGGGCCGGGTAGGTCGGCTTGTCGCGGGCGATGTCGGCACCCTGGCGTTTGCCCAGGGTCTGGGTATCGCTTTCCACGTCGAGGATGTCGTCCTGCACCTGGAACGCCAGGCCAATGGCCCGGGCATAGGTCTGCAAGGCTTTCAACTGGACGGGCGTGGCCCGGCCGCTGGCCAGGGCGCCGAGTTTGACGCTGGCCTCGATCAGCGCGCCGGTCTTGTGCCGGTGCATGTATTCCAGGGCGCTCTGATCCAGCTTCAGGCCTACCGAACCCAAGTCGATGGCCTGGCCGCCGACCATGCCAGCAGGGCCTGCCGCCAATGCCAAGGCGCTGACCATGTCCAGGCGAATCTGCGCCGGGCAATCGCTAAGGGTCGGGTCCAGCAAGGCGCTGAAGGCCAGGCTCTGCAAGCCATCGCCGGCGAGGATTGCGCAGGCTTCGTCGAATTGCTTGTGGGTGGTCGGCTGGCCGCGACGCAGGTCGTCATCGTCCATCGCCGGCAAGTCATCGTGAACCAGCGAATACGCGTGAATCAGCTCCACCGCGCAGGCCGCGCCGTTGGCCTGTTCGGCCACGCCGCCCAAGGCTTCACAGGCGGCGTAGGCGAGCAGTGGACGTACACGCTTGCCGCCGTTCATCACGCTGTAGCGCATGGCTTCGTACAAGCGCCCCAGCTCCGGACTCGGGGCGGTGAACAGGGTGTCCAGCGCAGCATTGACCCGGGCCTGGCTGCTGGCCTGATAAGCATCGATCATTCAGGCTGTTCCGCGTCGAAAGGCTCTTCGGTCAGTTCACCGTCGCGCTCGAGCAGCAACTGCACCTTCTGCTCGGCCTGGGCCAGCGCCGCCTGGCAGTCGCGAGTCAAGCCGATACCCTGCTCAAAGGCGGTCAGCGAGTCTTCCAGCGACAATTCGCCGTTCTCCAGCCGTTCGACCAGCGCTTGCAGGTCGGCCAGAGATTGTTCGAAATCCAGTGCAGCTTTTTTGCGGGCCATGGCGGCTATTCCGGTTGACTGTTAAACCGGCGCGACACTAGCAGACATGGGGTATTGGGGCAAATCAGGGGCGGGGACAAATCATCTGGATCTTGAAGCTGCGAACCTGTGGCGTGGGCATGCGTCTTGATGAGCTGGCACTGAGGACCGCTCCTGTGGCGAGGGAGCTTGCTCCCGCTGGGGCGCGCAGCGGCCCCGAGTCCGGCTAACCCGGTTTGTCAGGCGAAACGCATTCAGCTTCGGGGGAGCCTGCTGCGCAGTCCAGCGGGAGCAAGCGCCCTCGCTACGGTTTGTGCGTTGAAGTAGCTCAAATTTTGAACAGTTTTGGTTGCTCGGCTCATTTGATGAGCCGAATAGCCGTCCTATTCGGCTCACACCACCCTCAGTACGTGATTTCCCACACAGATTCGCGTGTTCCCCGATTGTGAATAATTGGCCGAATCGCTAATCTTCGCGCCATCTACAGCCCCTTTGTAACGGGGCCTTCAGACGAAACCCGAATAATGACAAACAAGCGCCGAGGAAGGGCGCCGGGTTGCGTTGTGCATGGCAGGAGGCAGACGTGCGTTTTCTTTCATTGTTGATCGTGTTGTTGAGCGCGTCCCAGGCGTGGGCCGAGCCTTCGGCCGAGCTGTCGGAGCCGGTGGGTGGCTGGCGCTTCAACGGTTTGCTCGATCGCAGCGAAAATCCCCAGGTTGCCTATCCCACGCCGCCCATCGACCGTGGCGTGCAGCGCAATCGCACGATGATCGAGGGCCGGATCAAGGCCATGGGCACGATGCGCCAACCCCACAGCCTGGCGGTCAACGGCAATCCGCTCAATCTTTATACCGACGAGCAAGGGCGTTTCGCCCGGCCGTATGCGTTCGGTGCCGGCTCCAACAGCGTCGAGGTGCGCAGCTCCGAGGGCAAGTCCCTCAAGCGGGTGCAGTTCTATGAAGCCAACAATCTGCGCACCCCGGCGCAAATCCGCGTGGTGCTCGGCTGGGATGATCCCAAGGCCGAGCTCGACCTGCATATCGTCACACCGGACGGCCAACATGCATTCTTCGGCCAGCCGGCGCTGAGCAACGGTGGTGGCCTCGACCCCGATGGAGTCGATGGCCCCGGCCCCGAGATGTTCACCATGACCGCGCCGATGCACGGCACCTACCTGGTCTATGTGAACTACTGGGGAAACTACGGCGACGGTGGGTACAACTTCGACGAAACCAGCAACCAGAACGAGGTGATCACCTCGCAGATCAACCTGGTGCTCAACGAAAACACCGTCGATGAAAAACGCGAGACCTTTGTCGTGCCCCTGCGCGCCATTGGTGATCTGCTGCTGGTCAAGACCTTCAACTATTAAGTACTCCGCTCCACGGATGAATAGGCCCTTGTGAATATGAGCGACAACACTGCTTCCCCGACCACGCCGACACCTGTCGCTAAACCCGCGCGCCGCTGGCCGGCGCTGCTGATCGGGCTGTGCCTGGTGGCCGGTGTCGCCGCCGGCCTGGGCTGGTTCATGCACAAACCCAAGGCGCCACCTTCGGAGCTGGCGTTGGAAAAGCTCGGCCTGAGTCGTCCCGACGGTTTGCTTGAAGCCCATTCGCTGAGCCAATTGCCCAAGGACCTGCTGACGGTGCCGTTCCTCAAGGCCACGCTCACCGAGGATTTCGTCTTCTATTACGAAACCCACGCCGACCGCCTCGGGCTGATGGGCAGCTTGCGCCGGATCATCTACGAGCATGACCTCAAGTTGCAGGACAGCCTGATCCAGGAACTGCTCGACCAGCCGGCCGACGTGGCGCTGTGGCGCGGGGCCGATGGTCGTCTCAAAGACTTTTTGCTGGTGATGGACCGTGGCGGGCTGGCCAAGGTGCTGGAGCCACTGGCGAAAGTCGCGCTGGACGATACGCAGTTGAGCAAGCTCAGCGACCTACGGGTCGGTGGCGATGACGTGGCGCTGTACCAGCTCAGCTACAACGCCAGCAAATCCCTGGTCTTCGCCTCCCATGGCGACAAACTGGTGGTGCTGTCCAACCCGACGAAACTCTATGACCCGGCCAACGGCCCGTCGGAGGAGCGCGGCAGCGTGTCGACCACCGCCCTGGCCGCCCTGCTCAACGGCGACGAACTGTTCCCCGAGGCCTTCGGCCTGCCGCCCAAGGCGCCGGAGGTCAAGCAACGCATTTCGGTCAACGCCAATGTGCTTGCCATGGGCTACCAACGGTTCATCCCGAATTTCGCCGGCTTGCGTTTCGACATGGATGACAAGGGCTGGCACAGCTTCCTGGCGATGGACGAGCTGGAGAACCAGCCGGACTTCGACTTCAAGCCGATCTGGCAAGCCATGCCCATGGGCGCCAGCGCTTGCGTAGCCTTGCCCCTGGCCGCCGAGCCGCAGAAACCGCTGCTGGTCAAACTTGGCGCCGACGAAAAAGCCGCCCAGGCTATGGTCGAGCATGCGGCCGGTGCAGCGGGCCTGTGCTGGTATGCCGACTCGCGCCTGTATACGCCGCTGCTGGTGGCCAGCCTGAACGACAGCGACGGCAAGATCGACGCTGACCTGGGCAAACTGTTCGGCTCGATGGTCGGTGCCTACGAGAACAACGTCGCCGAACACGCATTCCCAGTGGTCGAAAAACAGGAAGGCGCGATGCACCAGTGGCAGCGCCAGGTGAGTTCGAACTTCGGCCCTTATCTGGCCAAGGATTCGCTGCAACCCGACGCCATCACCGGCAAGGCATTCCTGCGGGTCAGCTTGGCGCGCCACGGTTCGACCCTGCTGTTTTCCCTAGACGACAAGCTGGTGGACAAGGCCCTCGGCACTCTCGACAAGCGTTTCCCGCCGATGGCCGACGTAGTGCCCAAGGACGTGCTGATGCCGATCTACTTCGGCCCGGACGCCATGGCGCAGCTGATGCAGCGTGAAACCCTCGACAGCTTGCCCCAGGACATGGAGCCGGTGTTCTACAACGCCGCGCAAACCTACCTGATCCCGAAACTGCGGACCCTCGGCGGCTACGGCAAGTACGCCCTGACCTTGCCTGAAGGCAGCGAGCCGGACGGTCACTGGCAGTGGCTGCCGCTGGAATGGAAAGCGCTGTGACAGGACTGATCCGCAACCTGGGACTGCTGGCATTGCTGCTGGGCGGCCGGGCGTTTGCCGTCGAGGCGCCGATGCTGGACGTGCAGCAGTCCCAGGTCTTTCGCGCCTGGTTCGTGCGCATTGCCGAAGAGCAACTGACCCGAGGCCCGAGCCCGCGCTGGTATCAGCAGGATTGTGCCGGGCTGGTGCGTTTTGCCGCCAATGAAGCGCTGAAGGTCCACGATGAAAAATGGCTGCGCAGCAATGGCCTTTCCAACCGCTACCTGCCGCCGGAATCAACGCTGACCGACGAACAGCGACGCCTGGCCCAGCAATGGCAGCAGGGCGGCGGTAAGGTCGGGCCCTATGTCAATGCGATCAAGCTGATCCAGTTCAACAGCCGCCTGGTGGGCCGCGATGTCGCCCAGGCGCGTCCCGGCGACCTGATGTTCTTCGACCAGGGCGACGACCAGCACCTGATGATCTGGATGGGCCGCTACATCGCCTATCACACCGGCACCACAACCCCTACCGACAACGGCATGCGCTCCGCAAGCCTGCAACAACTCATGAACTGGAAGGACACCCGATGGATACCCGACGCAGCCAACCCCAACTTCATCGGCGTCTATCGACTCAACTTTCTCTCCCAATGACCGGTGCCCGCATGCTGCGCTTGTGTTCAAAACTACCCCTGCTGTTCGTCCTGTTGCTGGCACCCCTGGTCAACGCCGAAGATACGGTGCAGCCCAGCGGCTACACGCCAGTGTCCGGTGAAAGCTTCTTCCTGCTGGCCGACAGCAGCTTTGCCAGCGATGAGCAGGCCATGGTCCGCCTCGAAGCCCCCGGTCGCGACTACCGCCGGTTCCGCATGGAGCCCTACGGCGGCGCCGATATCCGTGTCTATCGCATCGAAAAACCACTGGACTTCCTCAAGCGCCAGAAGAATCTGCACCGCGTGGTCAGCGACGGCCAGTTCAAGGGCGAAGGCCTATCGAACACCCTCGCGTATCTGTGGGACAACTGGTATCGCAAGTCGCGCCGGGTGATGCAGCGGGCGTTCTCCTATGAGTCCCGCCAGCAGGTCACCGAAGAAGTGCCTGAGCTGAAAGTCGGTGATGCCCTGGTGGCCCCGACCCCGTACGACGCACCGGCGCAATTCGCCCTGATTCCGGGCCTGCCGGTGGTCAGCCAGTTCCGTTATCCACTGTGGCAGGCCAAGCCGATCCAGCCGCCGGCAGGCGTCAACCTGGCCGGTTCGTCCAGTGAGTTCGTCAGCGTCGCGCCGGGCAACGTCTATGTGCCGCTGGGCCAGCTCAAGCCGGGCCTGTACCTGGTGGAAGCGCTGATCGGCAAATACCGGGCGACCACCATGGTCTTCGTTTCCAACACCGTGGCCGTGAGCAAGATTGCCGGCGACGAGCTGATGGTCTGGGCCGCGCGCAAGCATGAAGGTCGTTCGGTGCCCAAGGTCAATGTGCTGTGGACCGACGGGCTGGGCGTGATGAGCAGCGGTGCCACCGACGAAGACGGTCTGTTGCGCCTCAAGCACGTCAGCCCGGAGCGTTCGTTCGTCATCGGCGAAGACGAGGAGGGCGGGGTATTCGTCTCGGAAAACTTCTACTACGACAGCGAAATCTACGACACCAAGCTCTACGCCTTCACTGACCGACCGCTGTATCGACCGGGGGATTGGGTGTCGATGAAGATCGTCGGGCGTGAGTTCAAGAATGCCCGTGATTCGGTGCAACCGGCCGCCGCCGATGTGAATGTCAGCGTGCTGGATGCCACCGGCACCGTGCTGCAGAACCTGGCCTTGAAGCTCGATTCCAAGGCCGGCACCCAGGGCCGTTTCCAACTGCCGGAAAACGCCGTGGCTGGCGGCTACGAGTTGCGCTTCAGCTATAAGGACCAGGTCTATAGCAGCGCCTTCCGCGTGGCCGAGTACATCAAGCCGCACTTCGAGATCGCCTTGAATCTCGCCAAGCAGGATTACCGTACTGGCGAGCCGGTCAAAGGCAACCTGGTGCTGCTGTACCCGGACGGCAAGCCGGTGGTCAACGCCACCGTGAGCCTGAGCCTGCGCGCCCAGCAACTGTCCATGGTGGACAACGAGCTGCAATACCTGGGGCAATTCCCGGTCGAGCTGACCAGCAGCGAAGTGACCACCGATGACAAAGGCAACGCCACGCTTGACCTGCCCGCTGCCGACAAACCGAGCCGCTACACGCTCACTGTGTTTGCCAGCGACGGCGCGGCGTATCGGGTCAAGACCACCAAGGAAATCCTCATTGACCGTGGCGCGGCGAATTTCCGCCTGAGCGCCCGCCAGCGTTTCAGTGCCACTGGCGAGAAGGTTGCGTTCAGCTACAGCAACGAAGGCGCCAGCGAACAAAGCAAGGCCGTGACACCGGCCAGCTACGCCTGGGTACGCCTGGAAGACCAGAGCACCGGCGAAGGCAAACTGACGGCCAAGGACAAGGGTTTCAGCGTCGCCTTCGAGCGTCCCGGTACCTACAACCTGACCCTCAAGGACGATCACGGCCGAGTCATCGGCGCTGCCGGTCACTCGGTGACAGGCGATGGCATCAAGGCTGTGCCGGGCACCGTCGAGATCGTCCTCGACAAAGCCGAATACAAGGCCGGTGATGAAGCCCTGGCGTTGATTACGTTCCCGGAACCGGTCAGCGATGCGCTGCTGTCCCTGGAACGGGACAAGGTCGAGGCCACGGCGCTGCTGTCCAAGGGCGGCGACTGGCTGAAAATGGAAAAGCTCAGCGACACCCAATACCGCGCGCGCATTTCGGTGAAGGACGCTTTTGCGCCGAATATGACGTTCTCGGTGTTGTACACCAAGGGCGGCCAATACAGCTTCCAGAACGCCGGCATCAAGGTGGTGACGCCGCAGGTTGATGTCGCCGTGGTCACCGACAAGGCCACCTACCGTCCGGGCGACACGGTCACCGTGGACCTGAGCACCCAGTTCGCCGGCAAGGCGATCCCGGCGCACCTGACCGTCAGCGTCGTCGATGAAATGATCTATGCGTTGCAGCCGGAAGTCGCGCCGACCATCGACCAGTTCTTCTACCATCCGCGTCGCAACAACGTGCGCACCAGCGCCAGCCTGTCGTTCATCAGCTACGACGTGGCCCTGCCGGGCAGCCCTGGCGCGCCGGGCAAGGCCAACCGCAGCGAACGCGGCGTGAAGGTGCTGGAGCGGCCACGGCGTGAAGACGTCGACACCGCCGCCTGGCAGCCGGAGCTGGTGACCGACGCCAGCGGCAAGGCGCGCTTCACCTTCAAGATGCCGGACTCCCTGACCCGCTGGCGCATCACTGCCCGGGCCATCTCCGACGACGGGCAGGTCGGGCAGAAGAAGCAATTCATCCGTTCCGAAAAACCGCTGTACCTGAAGTGGAGCGGCCCGACCCGTTTCCGCAGTGGCGACAAGCCGCAACTGGGCCTGTTCGCGTTCAGCCAGTCCGAGAAACCAGTGGCGACTGAGCTGCTGATCCGTTACGCCGGCACCGAACAACGGGTTGCGGCGCAGCTGAAGAATGGCATCAACTACGTGGCGTTGCCGGCCCTGGCGCTGAGCAGCGGTGACTTGAGCGTGCAGTTGCAAGTCAACGGCGAGACCCAGGACACCCTGGCCGTGCGCCTGGACGCCAGCGGCAACGGTTGGCAAGTCACCCAGAGCCAGCGCCTCGACGTAGCGAGCGGGGATACACCGTTGTCCTTGCCGACCGACGCCAGCGATATCCGTCTGCGCCTGGACGACAGCCCGCAAGCGCTGTTCCGTTCGGCCCTGGATGACCTGCTCGGCTACCCCTACGGGGGTGTCGAGCAGACCGCCAGCCAACTGCTGCCGTTGAGCATTGCTTATCCGTCGCTGGCGTCGAACCCACAGGTTCGCGACCGCTTGCGCCTGATCATGCAGAACAGCCGCTTGCGTCTGGTGCAGATGGCCGGTCCGTCGGCGGCCTTCACCTGGTGGGGCCAGGATGGCGAGCCGGATGCGTTCCTCACCGCCTACGCCTATTACGCCGACTGGTACACCAGCAAGGCCCTGGACGTCAGCCTGCCGCCGGAGCACTGGCAGCGGGTGCTGGAAACCTATGCCAAGCAGGCCGGTGATACACCTCTGCTGCAACGTGCGCTGATCCTGTCGTTCGCCAAGCAGATGCAACTGCCGGTGAACACCTTGCTCAGCGGCCTGATGGAGGATCTGTCGAAGGCCGGTTCAGGCGCCACCGAGAGCGTCATGGACGGCGGCGAAGACAGCCTGATCATGAATGCCCCGGATTCGGCCCTTGGCCTGGCGAGTGCTCGCGTGTTGACGGCATCCCTGGCCAAGCAAGCGAAAGTGCCAATGCCGGACGCGTTCAGCCGTCAAGTGGAGGCTGCGCAACAGCAACTGGCGGTCAGTTCCGATCCGTTCGCCGAAGCCTTGCTGCTGTCGTTGCAGGCCTTCGATCAGGCCCGTGCCAAGGCCCTGTTGGAGCGGGTTCTGCCGCAGCAGTCCACCCTGGAGCGCGCCTTGGTCCTGAGCTGGTTGCAGCGCAGCATCGAACAAGCCGCGCCGGCGGTCACCCTGGCACCGGGCGAAGGCTGGAAAGCCAAGCAAGGCGCGACTGGTGAAACCTACTGGCAGTGGCAGGGCGCGCAGCTCCCTACAATGCTGACCCTGACCGGCGCCCAGGAACGTCCGTTGCAAGCGGCCCTGAGCTTCCAGAGCCAGCAACCGCCGCTGGCGTCGATGGCGGTATCGATCACCCGGCGCCTGTCGCGTCTGGTGCCGGGCGACGAGGCCTTCACCTTCAAGCTCGAACCGGTGGGCAACAAGCCGTTGTCCAGCGATGCCCTGTACCTGGATGAGGTGATCATCAACAGCAAGGCGCCGACGCCGCTGCGCTACGGCATGCTCGAAGTGCCGCTGCCGCCGGGCGCCGATGTGGAACGCACCACCTGGGGCATCCAGTTGATCGGCAAGGCTGACAGCGAGCCGAGCGCCCTGGAAAAAGCCCGTTTCGAGCCGGGGCAGATGGCTTATGCGGTGCCGGTGGATGCCCTGAGCGGCGAACTGCGCCTGCGCCACCTGGTGCGTTTCTCCCAGAAAGGCCAGTTCAACCTGCCGCCGGTGCGCTTCACCCAGGTCTACGCGCCGCAGAATCAGGCGCGGGAACAGAAACCGGCGCTCGGTCAGGTGACGGTCAACTGACATGCGCGTGCGGTGGGTTGGGTGGCTGCTGTGCTTGATCCCTGCGCTGGCGACAGCGCAGGACGAGCCGTTGCGCCTGGCGTTCGACGGGCAGTTGCTGCGAGTGAGCCAGACCCAGGTGTTGGATCGCCAGCCGTTGCCGGACTCGTTGCAGGCGCCGTTGGGCAGCCTGTGGAAGCTGTTTGTCTACGCCTGGCT
This sequence comes from Pseudomonas sp. SMV71, assembly GCF_052042015.1. Lineage (NCBI taxonomy): Bacteria > Pseudomonadati > Pseudomonadota > Gammaproteobacteria > Pseudomonadales > Pseudomonadaceae > Pseudomonas > Pseudomonas sp. SMV71. The sequence continues at coordinate 85,824 of NZ_JBKGGU010000021.1, forward strand.
GGTGGACACCAACGCCCGCGAGCCGGCTTATGAATGTCGCGGCGAGTCGAAAGAAGAGGTCTATTGCTGCAACGCCGGGCAAAGCATTGGTCGCGATCAGGCGCTGGTGAAGTCCTGCGGCTTGTACTTCGAGCCGCAGCGCCTGGGGCTTTCGGCCAATGGCTGGCGCGATTACTGGCAGGCCCGTCAGGCGCCGACGTGGCTGATGGATTTGCCGTCGCTACAGCCCCAGACCCAAGTGCCGGTCGCGGAACTGCTCAAGGCGCTGGCAACCTTGCCGGCCCAGGATCAGGCCCGTCGTGTGCTGCTGGACGTGGTGCTCAACGCGGCGGACGGGCGACTGGTCGGCGAGTTGGGCAGCCGCCTGCGGGCCAAGACCTGGAGCTGGCTGGGTGACCAGGGGCCGGCTTCACGTCAGGGTGGTTTTGCCGGTTGGCTGGTCGACGGCACCCCAGTGTGGGCCGGTGGCCGTGGCACCAGCCAGAAGGTCCTGAAGGTGTACGCGCAGGGCTTGGCAGCGGCATTGCCGGCGCGCTGGCCGGCGGAAACCGGGCGCTGTGTCGAGGTCGGCCTGTTCGCCCGCTATCCGTTGCAGCGGGTGATGGCGGGCGAGCGTGCGGCCACACCGGGTCAACTGCGCGGCGACTACCGGGTCGAGTTCACCAACGGCAATCGCCTGGATATCCACAGCGATGGCGAGCTGTTCCTGACGCCCGGCAAGCTGGTGGCGCGACTGGATCGGGAAGAATATGTCGCCCGGGTCCTGCAACGCGAAGCCAAGGCTGAGCCGGTCGAGGCCGCCAAGGCGTTGGCCGTGGCGATTCGCACATACCTGTTGCAAAACGCCCAACGCAATGGCGACTGCCTGAGCATCGACGACAGCAGCCACCGCCAACGCGTCGCGCCTCGCCCGGCAGCGCCTGAAACCCGCGCCATTGCGGCCTGGACCAGCGATCTGGTGCTGGCCGGCACCGACGTTACCTACCACTCTGACCAGGCCGGCCCTGACAAGCTGTCCTGGCTGCAAGCGGTGGAACAGGCCAACGCCGGTCAGCGCTACGACGCCATCCTGCTGCACGCCTATCCCCGCGCCAGCCTCAGCCGTTGGGACAACCCGGTGGCGTCCTGCGAAGCGCTGCCTGCGGCCCAGGACTGGCTGCTGAAGCAGCGGCGTGGCTGGCGTTCGCGGCTGGAAAGCGAAGTCGGCTACAACGAAATCAGCGCTTTCGCCGTCTGCCGCGTCGCCTTCGGCCGGCCCTATGTCGACCGCGAGCGCCAACGCATCTACGTGCGTGGCGTGCTGTCGCTGCAAGACCGCCTCGACCTGACACATGAATACCTGCACCTGGCCTTTGAAGCGCATCCCAACGGCCAGGACGAAGAATATATCGAAGGGCTCGCCCGTCACCTCTTGCTGGAATAGACCATGACACTCCGTTATCCCCAGGTCTTGCTGTTGCTCTGCGCCCTGACCGCCTTGCCACAGGCCTACGCCGCCGACACCATCAAGCTCGATACCCCCATCGGCGGCTGGCGCAGCGGTGCGCCGGGCGGCGAGGGCGAGAACTACAGCCAGACCGTCAACTACCCGGCCTCGTCGGTCAATACGCCCTTGGGCCAGGCCGACACCGCCCGCATCCGTGGCCAGATCCAGGCAGTGCCCAAGGACACCCGCGAACCGGGCAAGCTGATCGTCAATGGCATGAGCATGCCGTTGAAACTCGATGCCGAAGGGCGTTTCGACCGGCCGTATTCATTCCCCAACGGCAGTAACAGTGTCGAAGTGCGCAGCCCCGATGGGCAGCATCGCCACCGCACGCAGTTTCTCAACACCAGCGGCGGCGCCACGCCGGCCAAGTTGCGGGTACTGCTGACCTGGGACAGCGACGGCACCGACATCGACCTGCACCTCGTCACCCCGGATGGCGCCCACGTCTGGTACGGCGACCGCGTCGCCCCCAACGGCGCCGCCCTCGACATCGACGTCACCACCGGCTACGGCCCGGAAATCGCCTCCATGCCGGCGCCGATCAAGGGCCAGTACCTGGTGTATGTGAACTACTTCGGCGGCGGTTACCGCAATGTCGATGATGAGGGCGGCGACGAAGGTGAAGAGGGCGAAGAAAGCGGTAGCCGCCAGGAACCCGAACAGGCCCTGACCACCGCGCAGGTCACCATCATCACCGAAGAAGGTACCCCGAACGAGAAGATGGAAACCTTCCTGGTGCCGATGCGGGCGGTGGGGGAGCTGACGTTGGTCAAGAGTTTCAGTTATCCGTGAAGGCCAATTGTCCAACGGTTGTTGGACAATTCAGATGGACGAGATGCGCTCCTGCGCATCTTGATAGGCCGCTTCACGTTCGCGTTTTCCAATTGCAACTACGAACACAACGACTTCGTGATCAATGACCTGATAAATAAGGCGATACCCGGCGCTGCGTAGTTTCAATTTGTAGCAGTCAGGAAGTTGTCGGAGTCGGTTGGCTTCGATGCGAGGGTTTTCAAGAATTTCGATGAGCTTCTTTTTGAACTGCTGTCGCAGTGTTTCGCCTAGCTTGTTCCACTCCTTCAATGCGCGTCGATCAAATTCAAGGCTATAGGTCATCCAGGCTGACCTTCACTCGTTGAGGGTTGGCGAGACGTTCCGTAACCACTGCGATGAGCGCTTCGTCTTCCTCGCTGACCAATGAGGTCTTGAACGGTAACTTGCCTCGTTCTGCCACGTACTGGAGAGTCTGACGCAGCAGTTCGGAAGGCGTGACACCGAGCTTTTCCAGTTCGGCAAAGGACCGCTGCTTGAGGTCATCGTCAATGCGGATGTTGATGGAGGCCATGGGTTGATACCTGTAATGACGTTTGGCGTTACGTTAGCAGCTGCGCTTCTCGCCCTGCAAACTGATTTTGCTGTTTTCAGACGAGCCGAAAAAATCTCACGCGTGAGTATTGTGAGCTTTGCAGGTTAGGCGTAGTGTCTCTCACGCGTGAGTTTTTCACAGTGGGGTCAGCAGCATGCAATCCAGCTCTGCGACAGACTCGCCTGACGAGTCTGTCACCGATTCAACGAGCCTTAAGGGAGAGCGCTCCAAACCTGCCGCAAAGAAACCGTCGAGCTTCTACATGAAGCAGATGCGTGCGGGCCTGAGTGCCGCCGGGTATGTGAAACACGAGGCTTGGGTGCTTCCCGAAAATCGAAGCCTGCTCAAGCAGATGGAGAAACAGCTACGCCAACCGATTCTGGCTGGCTCATTCATGTCGGAGGATTACATGAGCGCAGGTAACAACTGGAACATCGATCGCCTCTACAGCGCGCTGCAGGCGCTGGACGAAGTGGTTGCCAATGACATCACCCTTTCCCTCGTCCAAGGCTCCGAATCCAGCATCAAGCTGGAAATGAACGATTTCGGCGGCTTGCCGATTTACATCGCCGTGGTGGGTGACCAGATCATCGTCGACACCGTGCTGGTGGATGTCGAATCGATCAACGATGTCGCCGCTTTCAATGACGCGGTCCTGCGCAGCCGGGAAATGTTCCCGCTGTCCTCGATCGGCATCGAGTCCATGCCCAACGGGCAGGTGGTCTACAACATGTTCGGCGCGTTGAGCTCCGACTCCAGCCTGACCAACGTGGTGACCGAGGTCAAAACCCTCGTCGACAACGTCCAGCGCGCCAGCGAAGCCTTCGAACGCTTCTTCATCTAATTCGCCGAACAGGAACCTATCCAATGACACAGTCCATCTGGAGCAAATTGTTCACCGCGCTGCGTGGCGGTGCCAACGAAGTCGGCGAATCGATTGTCGACCAACAGGCCCTGCGCATCCTCGACCAGGAAATCCGCGACGCCGACAGCGCCCTGGCGAACGCCAAGCGTGAGCTGGTGACCATCATGGCCAAGCACAAGCTGTCCACCGATCGCGTCGGCGAATACAACGCCAAGATCAAGGACCTGGAATCCAAGGCCCTGGCCGCGATCCAGGCCAACCGCGAAGACCTGGCGCTGGAAGTGGCTGAAGCCATTTCGACCCTGACCAGCGAGTTGGACGCCGAGCAGAAGCAAGCCGCTGAGTTCGGCACCTACGCCGAGAACATGCGCAAGGACATCACCAAGGCCGAAAGCCGTATTAAGAGCCTGCGCCAGCAAGTGGACATGGCCAAGGCCCGTGAAAGCGTACAGAAAGCCCAGGTCAGTGCCTCCATCGCCAGCGGCGGCGCCAACGGCAAGCTGGAAACCGCCGTCGGCACCCTCAACCGCTTGCAAGCCAAGCAGCAGCAACGCGCCGCCGAACTGCAAGCCCAGGATGAACTGGCCGACGCTTCCACCGGCAACGACCTGGAGCGCAAACTGCGCGAGGCCGGCATCACGCCGAACGAAGGCAGCGCCAATGCGATCCTGGAGCGGCTGAAGAAAAAATCGGCGGAGTAATCCATTCAGGCGTTCGCAGTACCCGTGGCGAGGGAGCTTGCTCCCGCTGGGCCGCGAAGCGGTCCCAAAAAATGATGGGCCTGCTGCGCAGTCCAGCGGGAGCAAGCTCCCTCGCCACAATGTTGCGCGGCGTTCGTCGGATTTAATTGTTGTGCAGCTACTTTTATCTGCGCCGCGCAACAGGTTTAATGCTGCCCGGTCACCGCATTCGATGTCATCCAGACATCAGTGTAGTGACCCACCAGGAACCAAGCCCCACGGAGTCAGGGACGCAATGTCGATCTTCCTTTTGTTGCGCACCTACGCAGCGTCCTTTTTCCATCGGTTCGGCTGGGCGGGGCTGGTGATTGCGATGGGCGTGCACCTGTCCACGGCCTGGATCGGCCTGGTGCTCCTGGGCGAGCAGCACCTCATCGCTGCCGCCACGTTTACTTACTTCTATCTCACCACCACCCTCACGGTCGGTTACGGCGACCTCGCGCCACAGACTGCGGCGGGACGGATTTTCGTGGCGACCTGGGTCATGCTCGGGGGCATTGCGCTGCTGACGGCGGCCATCGGCAAAACCACCAGCAGCGTCATCGATGTATGGAGAAAAGGCATGAAGGGCAAAGGCGATTTCACCGGCAAGAGCGGCCACACCGTGCTCATCGGTTGGGAAGGAGCGTCCAGCGAGCGGGTCATCGAATTGCTGCTGCAGGACGAAACGTCCAATGACAACCTGATCGTCATCTGCGACTGCGATCTCGAAGAAAATCCCATGCCCGGCAAGACCACGTTCATCAAGGGCGAGAGCCTGTCGTCCGTCGCGCTTCTGCAACGTGCCGGTGTGCCGGGTGCCGAACGGGTCCTGGTGCGTACCCATTCCGATGACCTGACCCTGGCCACCGTGCTGGCGGTCAATCAACTGGGCCCGGTCGGCCACGTGGTCGCCCACTTCAACGACAGCGAAATCGCCGCCCTTGCCAGCGCCTACGCGCCAAGCCTGGAATGCACCTCCAGCATGGCCATCGAAATGCTGGTGCGAGCCTCCCAGGACCCGGGCTCCTCAGTGGTCATCAACGAACTGCTCTGCGTCGGCGAAGGTGCCACCCAGTACCTGATGAAACTGCCCGACACATTTGAAGCGACGTTCGGCGACCTCTACACCCGGATGAAAGCGCAACACAACGCTACGCTTATCGGCTATCGCGCCCGAGGCGCCCGACAGCCGTCGATCAACCCGCCCGGCGCGACTCGCGTCGAGGGTGGCGAACTCTTCTATATCGCCTCCACGCGTCTCAAGGACATCTCCAATGGGATGGTTTAAACAGTTGATGGGGCTTGAGGCCCCGAATGCGCAGAAGAACTCGAGCACCCGCGACAGTTCGCCAATCGTCGGGCCGCTGGGCCTGGCGTCCGGCAAGCAGGTCACGTTCGACGCCACGCTGAAATTGCTGCTCGACGGCAACAGCGCGGTGGTCATCCCCGGCCCCCAGCAGATCTGGGCCCTGGGCGTCGTTGACCTCGGGCAGTCGAACTGGCTGTCGCGCTGCTACATGGACGACGAGGACTACTGGCTGCAGGTGCACACCAGCGGTGAGATCGCCGGGCAGGTCGAGTCGGTGATCCTGTTCAATTACCTCAGCTACGTCACGATCAACAGCGAAGCCGAATTGCGCCGCCTGGCCGGCCCTGAAAGCCTGATCGGCCTGCCGACCTACACCCACGACGGCGTCGAATACCAGCGGGAGTGGGGCACCGAGCCGGGCCAGACGGAGCTGGTGACATTGAGCGAGCGGGTGACCAATCCCGAGGAATCCTACAGCGTCGAACACCGTTCGATGTTGTACGCCCGCGACACCGGCCTGACGGATCGCCGGGAATTCCTGCTGTTCTCCGTTGAAGAGGACGCTGAAGGCACCGTCAGCTTGAGTACTTCGCTGGGCATTTCGCTGTACACCACTGACCTGAACACTTTTTGAACAAGGATAAAATCCATGCTTGAAGCGCTCTCCGTTTCCCTGAACAAGCCCGCCGTGCTCGGCTTCGTTCTGTACATCCTCGGCGCGGCCGTGCTGTTCGCGCTGTTCCAGTTCATCTACACCCGCATCACGCCGCACAAGGAATTCGAGCTGATCCGTTCAGGCAACGTGGCCGCCGCCATCGCCCTGGGCGGTGCGATCATCGGTTTCGCCATCCCGGCCAGCAACGTGATTGCCTACTCGGTCAGCATCCTCGATTTCGTGGTCTGGGCAGTGATCGCCGCGTTTGTCCAATTGCTGGCCTTCCTGATGACCAGCCTGGTGCTCAAGGGCGCTTCGGAGCGCATCAAGAAAGGTGAGATCGCCGCGGGCATTTACATTGCGGCGGTGGCCATCAGCGTTGGCATGTTGAACGCCGCGTGCATGACGCCGTCCCCGAACTGATCGCGCCAGGAGACCCCGATGAAACGAAGCAAGTACGTTCAGCTCTCGCTGGCCGCGTCGGTCGCCATGGCGATATCCGGCTGCGGGCCGACGGAAAAAACCTACCCGTTGCAGAAGAAATACAACTTCCAGTCCGTGCAGCAATGCGTCGACGAAAAGCTGCCGGTGGATGTCTGCTCCGACGCGTTCATGAACGCCATGGCCGAGCATCGTCGTATCGCGCCGGTGTACGACAACCAGGCCGATTGCGATGCCGACTTCGTCGCCGATTGGTGCCAGCAGGACTCCACCGGCAAGTTCATCCCTAAACTGGGTGGTTTCGAACTGACCGCCAATGGCGAAGTCACCCAGTCCCAGGTGGACGCTGCCGCGGCCCAGTTGCCGGCTTCGGAAGCAAACACCGGCGGTTCGGGTTTCTCCGGCAGCAGCCTGCTGACCGGATTGCTGATCGGCAACATGCTGAGCAACAACCGCAACAGCTATTACTCCGAGCCGGTCTACCGTTACCGCGATGATCGCGGCGGCTTCGGGTCTTCGACGCTGGCCCAGCGAGTGGCGAAGGGCTCGACCTTCAACAAGTCGAACCAGGCGCGCTATGGCAGCTACACCGACACGGTTCGCTCCGCCAACAAGTCGATCTCCGTCGCCTCGTCCACCTCTCGCGGTGGCTTCGGCAGCAAGGCCAGCGCCCGCAGCGGTTGGGGTGGTTCCAGCAGCAGCTTCGGCGGCTGAGGAACGAGGGCGATGAAGAAGATCCATTGCGCCGAACGCCCGGACTGGAAGCAGACCGCCGAGAGCCTCGGCTTTCTGTTCCACACCATCGACGGCGAACCCTATTGGGACGAGAGCGCGTACTACCAGTTCACGCTCAAGCAGATCGAAGACGATCTGGAAGACCCCACCACCGAGATCCATGACATGTGCATGGACCTGGTGGCCCGGGTGGTACAGAACGAAGAGCTGCTGGAGCGCCTGAGCATTCCCGCGCCGTTCTTCGACCTGGTGCGCACCTCCTGGCTCGAAGGCCACCCGCATCTGTACGGGCGCATGGACTTCTCCTACAACGGCACCGGCCCGGCCAAGCTCTTGGAGCTTAACTACGACACCCCGACCAGCCTGTACGAGGCCGCGGCGTTCCAGTGGGGCTGGCTGGAACAATGCATCGAGCGCGGCCTGTTGCCGGCGCATGCCGACCAGTTCAACAGCATCGACACCAAGCTGCACCAGGCCTTTGCCCAGTTGCAGATCAAGCAGCCGTTCTACTTCGCCTCGATGAAAGACTCCGTCGAAGACAAGGGCACCACCGACTACTTGCGCCTGATCGCGGAAACCGTCGGCATCGAATCGCGGCACATCGACATCGAGGATATCGGCCTGAACAGTGAAGGGCGCTTCGTCGACCTGGAAGAACGCTGGATTCCCCACCTGTTCAAGCTGCACGCCTGGGAGTTCATCTTCCACGAACCCTTCGGCGCAGCGATTGCCCAGAGCGATACGCAGTTCTTCGAGCCGGCGTGGAAGTCGATCATCTCCAACAAGGGCATCCTGCCGCTGTTGTGGGAATTCAACAAAGGCCACCCGAACCTGCTCGCCGCGCACCTGGACACCGACCCCGGCAAAGCGGTGCCCAAGGGCTGGGTGCGCAAGCCGTTCTTCTCCAGGGAAGGCGCCAACATCGAGCTTCAGACCGCTGAGGGCTTGATCGTCAAGGAAGACGGGCCTTACACCGACGCGCCGTACATCCTCCAGGAATTCGCACCGCTGCCCAGGTTTGACGACAGCTACACACTGATCGGTTCCTGGGTCATTGGCGACCAGGCGGCCGGCATCGGCGTGCGGGAAGACAACAGCCTGATCACCAAGGATTCGAGCCGGTTCCTGCCGCATTTGATTCTGGATTGAGTGGATCGCTGCACCGAAACCTGTGTGGCGAGAGCGCTTTTGTGGCGAGGGAGCTTGCTCCCGCTGGGCTGCGCAGCAGCCCCAAAACCATCCACTGCGGTGTGTCAGGCAATGCGCATCAACTTGGAGAGGGGCTGCTGCGTACCCCAGCGGGAGCAAGCTCCCTCGCCACAGGGAAGGTGTTTGCCTGAGTCTGTTCACCGCCCGTCGCTTCTGCGGAATTCCCTCGCTTGCGACTTAGTCGATTTCAAGAGACCCGACTCAAAAACGAAACACACGCCATACCTGCGAAAAGGAGGCCATTCATGCGCGTCCACCATTTGAACTGCGGTTGCATGTGCCCGGTGGGCGGGGCGTTGTTCGATGGCTATAGCCGGGGGCTGACGGCGTGCCTGGTGTGTCACTGCCTGCTGATCGAAACCGACAGCAACGGCCTGATCCTGGTGGACACCGGCTTCGGCCAGCGGGATATCCAGACGCCGCAACGCTTGAGTCGCTTTTTCCGGGTGTTCAACAACATCCAGTTCGAGCATCGCCTCACGGCTTTGGAACAGGTCCGGCGCCTGGGTTTCGATGCCCACGATGTGCGGCATATCCTCCTGACCCACTTGGATTTCGATCACGCCGGCGGGCTTCAGGATTTTCCTCAGGCGCGGGTGCATGTCATGCGCGACGAGATGGCGGTGGCACGTAGTGCCGAGAGCTGGATCGCTCGTAGACGGTTCCAGGCCCGGCAATGGCAGGGTGTGGACAGCTGGGAGTTCTATGCGCCCGAGGGTGATACCTGGTTCGGCTTCGACTCGGTGCGGGCGCTGATCGGCGCGGAAGAGGAGGACATCTTCCTGGTGCCGCTGCACGGTCACACCGCCGGCCACGCCGGGATCGCCCTGCGTACATCGGACGGCTGGATGCTGCATGCCGGCGATGCGTATTTCTTCCACGACGAAATCCACCAGCCCGAACGCCATTGCCCGCCGGGCATGCGTTTCTATCAATGGATGATGGACACCGACCGCCCGGCCCGGATGCGTAACCAGAACCGCCTGCGGGAGTTGGCGCACAGCCATGAGCAGAAGCTGGAAATCTTTTGCAGCCACGACGCCCGGGAATGGGAGCGGGCGATGGCCCGGGCGAATACCGTGCGGACGGATTCGAGTATCCGGCAGGTGTAGCCCAATCCCGTGGCGAGGGAGCTTGCTCCCGCTGGGCCGGTCCGACGCTTCGGGCGAAGCAGCCCCAAAACAGACACCGCGGGTTGTCAGGCATGAAACATTCAAGTTGGGCAGGGGCTGCTGCGCAGCCCAGCGGGAGCAAGCTCCCTCGCCACAAGAGCTTTGTTGGGTGTCAGTTACTTACGGCTCTCTTCAGGTCCACCAATACCGAACCAGATGAAAGAAGATCGGCGCGGCGAAGCACACCGAGTCCAACCGATCGAGCATGCCGCCGTGGCCTTCGATCATGTGCCCCCAATCCTTGACGCCACGGTCGCGCTTGATCGCCGACATGACGATGCCGCCGGCAAAGCCCAGCAGGTTGATCAGCAAAGCAATGAGAAACGACTGCCACGGGTTGAACGGGGTGATCCACCACAACGCGCCGCCGATCAGCGAGGCCAGCAGGATCCCGCCGACGAAGCCCTCGGTGGTTTTCGACGGTGACAGGTTCGGCGCAATCTTGTGTTTGCCGAACAACTTGCCGCACACGTACTGCAACACATCCGACAGCTGCACGACGATCACCAGGTAGGCGATCAGCAGCAGGTTGCGGCCCTCGAATCCGGCGATGTCCAGCGTCAGCAGAGCCGGCACGAAAGAGATGCAGAACACCGCGATCATCAAGCCCCACTGAACCTTTGAGGCGCGCTCCAGAAAGTGCGTGCTGTCGCCGCCCAGGGACGCCAGGATCGGCAGCAGCAGGAACACGTACACCGGAATGAAGATCGAAAACAGCCCGTACCAGTCGGAGTAGATCAGCAGGTATTGCAGCGGCAGCGCCAGGTAGAACGCGGCCACCAGCGCCGGATAATCACTGCGCCGGGTCGGCGTCAGGGTCATGAATTCCCGCAGGGCATAGAACGACACGGCGTAGAACAGCAGGATCACCGCCGCATTGCCGAGCCAGAACGCGATGCCGATCACCAGCACCATGACCCACCAGGCGTTGATCCGTGCGTTGAGGTTATCGATCACCGAATTCGGTGTGCCCTTGGTTTTTTGCTTGAGAATGAAACCGATCAGCGAAGCCAGCACCAGAATGGCGCCGATGCCGCCGAACAACATCAGGGTATATCGATCCATGTCAGACGTGCTCCGGGGCCAGTGCCAGCAGCGCGGCGCGGCTGCGTTCGAGAAATTGCTCTTTGCTTTCACCCTCTTCGATGCACAAAGGCTTGCCGAAACTGGTGGTGCACAACAGCGGCAAAGGCAACACCCGGCCCTTGGGCATGACCCGGTTGAGGTTGGCGATCCACACCGGGATCACCTCGACCTCGGGATGGCTTTTCATCAAGTGATAGATCCCGCTCTTGAACGGCAACAAACCCTCGTCGGGGTTGCGCGTACCCTCGGGGAAAATGATCAGCGAGTCGCCGTTTTCCAACGCTTCAAGCATCGGTTGCAAAGGGTTATAGGAAGGATCCTTGCGCTCGCGGTCCACCAGCACGCCGTTGAACACCCGGGTGATGATGTAGCGGCGCAACGGACTCTTCTGCCAATAGTCGGCCCCGGCCACCGGGCGGGTCAGCTTGCGCAACGCCGGCGGCAGCGAGGCCCAGAGCAGCACGAAATCGCCATGGCTGCTGTGGTTGGCGAAGTAGATCCGCTGCACCGGCTGCGGCGCACAACCGAGCCACAGGCTGCGGGCGCCCGTGACCATGCGGGCGGCGGAGGTGATGAGGTTGGCGACCACGGGTTCGAACATGAGGATTCCTTATCCCGAGAATTAAACAGCGACGCAGTTTTCAAGTGGACCGTGGCGAGGGAGCTTGCTCCCGTTGGGCTACGAAGTGCCCCCATGAATCTGGCTGACCCCAGGCATTTTGGAGAGCCATTTTGGGAGGGCCATCTAGGGAGGGCTTTGCCCTCCAGCGGGAGCAAGCTCCCTCGCCACAAAAACAGTTTTGTTATCAGGTGTGCTTGAAGCAAAAACTATGTCTGGAAGGCTAGCCAGGGGCTGCTCAAGATAAAGCCCAGCGTCACGATAACTTGCGCGGCCAGCAGCAGCGATTGCCGACGCAACAACCGCAACGCGCCATGGCTGCGTTCGGTCCAGAGCCGCCCGCCACGCTCGGCCGGTTGCAAGCCTAAAGCGCTCAGGGCACAGTCCAGGGCCTCGGTGCGCTCGGCCAATGGTTGGGTGCCGTCGGCCACGCGTTGGAACAGATCGGCATCGAACGCCACGCGCAGCGCCCAGTATTTTTGCAGTACGCCCAGGGTGAACAATACGGCGCTGAACAGCAACAACCAGGGATCCATCCGGCCCAACAGCCACTGACCCAATCCCAGCAGCGCCGCCAACAGGGTCAGGCCGGTGGAGAACTGATCCAGCGAATGGCCCCGGCGCAACAGACTCGCCACGGCGTGCAACTGCATGTCACTGCTCATGGACTAACGGCTCCAGTGCCTGACGGTGCGCCTGATGCAACACGACTCGCGGACGAGCGCGTTGGATCTGCCCAATGGCCTCGTCCACACTCGCCGCCCGACCGCTGTGCAGCAACCACGCGGCCAGCGCGGTGGCGCTGCGCGAATAGCCCAACGCGCAACAGACCAGCACCGGCCCATGCTGGCGCAGGCTTTCAATCGCTTGCGCGGCTGCCAGGCATTGCTCGGTGGTGGGCGCAGTGAGGTCGAGCACCGGCAGCGCGCGATAGGCGATCCCGGTGCTGTCCATGGACAACTCGGCACACAGATCGAGCACACCGGCAAAGGTGCCATCCTTCAATTCCGACGAGGTAGGAATACGCCCCAGCCAGACGTTATCCAGTACGTGATCCGGTTGCGGATGCTCACGCGTCCACAACCGAGAATTCACCCAGGCTGCCGCCAGATACGGCGCCAGCATCCAGCGCACGGCCGGGCTCAATCGGCCATCGGCGCGCTTCTGGAAGCCGCTGGCACCGAACATCAGGTAATTCAGCGCCACCCACAGCACGGCTACCGCCGGCCAGATCAACCACAGCCACGCGCCGCCGAAAGCAAACGCCGGGATGAACAGCGCCGCTGCGCCCAAGGCATAACGCAGGGCCAGTTGCAGGCGTTTCGGATCTGGCGTGAGGCGGGCACTTTGCAGCGGGTTGGGCCGGTCCAGCGGCCACAGCCAGACACACAACCATCCGGCCAACGCACCGGTGGGCAAGTCAATGAAGTGATGCTGATAAGTCGTCAGCACCGACACGCCAATCAGCGCGAACCAGCCGTGCATCAGCCAGCGCCAGACACCTTGCAGATGCCGCTGATAGCAGACCCAGAGGATCACCAGCAACGCGATGTGCAGTGACGGCGCCTGATTGAATGGTTTGTCGAACCCCGCCAGCACCTCGAACAGCCAACCGAACACCCCGTCCATTTCCGGACGCGGAAAGGTAAAACGCAGCGGCCAGAGCAAGAAGCAACTGACTGCAATCACTTGGGCCGTGAGCAAACGCAGGGCGTGGCGCTTGAGTTCGTCGCGACTGCTGGGCAACAGCAGGGACAGGCCGTACAGCAGATCGATCGACCAATAGGGCACGATGGTCCAGGCCATGAACGGCATGTGGCTTTCCCAGCCGAACACCAGCGTGCCGACATCGTCACGCTGGGACGTGACCCAGGTAGCGAAGCCATAGGTGCTGAAGAACAGCGGCGCCAGCAACAGCAGCCACAGCACCGCCGGTTTCAGCAGGGCGGGCTCGCGGGTCGGTGCGATGACGGCATTCATTACTGCACGCGCTGAGCCAGCGAAACGCTGAAGATGCCCCACTCATCGACCCGCAAGGTGATCTTGCGGAAACCGGCGGCCTCGACCAACTGATCCATTTCTGCCTGGCTGCGCCGACGCATCACCCAGGCCTGGCCGGCGCGGTGGCTGGTCAGGGCGCGGGCAATCAGCTCCAGCTGCGGGTGCCATGGCTGGCCGGTGTAGACCAGGAAACCGCCGGGCTCCACCGCCTCCGCCAGGCCGGCGAGCGAGCCGCTGACCAACTGGTTATCGGCAAACAGTTCATACAAACCGGACACCACCGCAAGGGTCGGCTTCGGCTCCAGGGCCGCCAGATCCTCGCGGTCGAAGGCATCGCCTTTGACGAAACGCGCGATCTCGCCCAAGCCTTTTTCAACGATCAGCGCACTGCCGTCCCGCACGTTGATGTCGCTGTAGTCGCGCAGCAGGATCGATTCTGGCAACGGGCTGACCCCTTGCAGCGCTTCGAGAATGTAGCGGCCATGGCCGGCGGCGATGTCGACGATGCGCACTTCGCGATTCTCTTCACGCAGCTTGCCCATCGCCAGGCGCAGCAGCTCTTCGACGTGCAATTTGCGCTGGCGAATGCCGCGCCAGCCGATGGAGTTCAGGTAATTCTTGTCGATCATCCGGCCCACCGCCGAGGTGCCGGTGGGGCGGTTGCGGTAGACGTAATCCAGAGTGCTGCCGGAGTCGAACCCGGTGTCGAAGCCCAGCTTGACTCCGGCCGACAAGCCGCTGCCGAAACGCATACTGGCGCGGGTCATGCGCCAGTACAGGTCGCGCAACGAGTTGTGCGGCAGCGGCGTCGCCAGGCACTCGGCTTCGGCGCAGGTCGCACCGATGCGGTCGGCGTCCAGCAGGGAAGGGCGCTCCAGCGGACGCTCGAAGTTCTGCAGGATGAATCGCCGCGCACTAGCGATGGCCGGTGCACGGTTCTTCTCGCCCAGGGTGTCGTGGAAGAACCCCGGCAGGATGTGTTTTTCTTTGCGCAGGCTGCCCAGCCGCTCGAAGAACTGCTCCTGGGGTTTGCGATGCACCACAAAGTCCGAACCTGAGATCAACAGCTGGGTCGGCACCTGGATCGCCTGGGCGTCGGCGACCACGCGGTCGGCGGCTTCGTACAGGCCCAGCAGCACGTTCACCGAAATCGCCTTGGTGATCAGCGGATCGCTGTCGTAGGACGCCACGCGCTCCGGATCATGGCTGAGGAATTTCGCCTTGACGTAACTGTTGACGAAAAAGTTGCCACGAAACTTGCGCATCAGTGCCAGCCCCGGTCGGGCGAACGGCACGTAGAGCTTGACCTTGAACGCCGGCGACGCCAGCACCAGCGACCGAATGCGCGGCGCATAGTCGTGGACCCAGGTCGAGGCGATCACCGCGCCGACGCTTTGCGCCACCACGGCGATGTTCTGTTCGTCGATCTGGTGAGCCGCGCCGATGTGATCGCAGAAGGTCTGCACATCCCGCGCACTGGTGGCGAAACTCGGGCTGTCGCCCCGCTCGCCAGGGGACTGGCCGTGGCCGCGTGCGTCCCAGGCAAAAAATTCGAAGCCGGGCAAATCCAGCTCATCCACCAGGTGCGCGATGCGCCCGGAGTGTTCGTGACCACGGTGAAACAACAGCACCGCCTGGCGCGGTTCGCCTGGGGTTTCGGCCACGGCGGGCCAGTGCCGGTAGAACAACTCCACGCCATCATGGGTGGTGAATGTCCGGTTTTGAGCTTCGCGCATTGCAAGTTCCTTTATGCTGAGGGAGCGTTTTCCTTCACCTGGCCCAGGCCCTGACGCACCCGGTTGACCAAGGTATAAACCAGCAGGGCGGCCACCACCGCCATCACACCGTCGACCCACAGCGCCCCGAGCCAGCCCAGGGCAATACCGGTCGCCAACACGCCAAACACAAAGGCCCGGTCACTCTTGCCCATCGGCCCGTCATAACGCCGCGAAGCCCCGACCATCGGCCCCAACACACCGGCGTATTCGCTGAACAACGCCAACAGCGTGACCAACAACACCAGCAACAGACTGGCATCGGGAATCAGGGCAAACGGCAGGATCAAGGCAGCGTCGGCGATGATATCGCAGAGCTCATTCAGGTACGCGCCCAGATGCGATTGCTGGCCGAACTCCCGGGCGAGCATGCCATCCACGGCGTTCAGAGCCATGCGCAGGAACATCCAGATCGGCACCAGCACGAAGATCCATGGGTGCTGGGCAAACCCGGCAACCACCGCACCGACCAGCACCGAAACCACACCGGCCAGCAACGTGATCTGGTTGGCGGTGGTGCCGTTGTCGTAAAGCCGCTGGACCGCAGGCCGTAGCAGGTTCTGGAAGGCGGGTTTGAGTTGGTAGATCGAGGGCATTTGAACGGAATCTCAGGCCGGTTTTTCGGATGAACGGTGTGCAGTTGCGAGATTACGACAGGTTGGGGGATCGCTGGGGGGAATTTCGTGGGAATGCGTGAGAATAGGCATTTGCTGACGGAAAATTCCCTAGCCGTGCCGTTCTTTGATCTACCTCCTGTAGGCGCAAAGATTGCTCGCGAGACGGCGTCATAGCCGACCAGTCTCTTGCAGTCGTATCCCAATCCAACTGTGGGAGCTTGCCCGCGAAGACGGCCTCATGCCGAACTGTTTCTACCGGCTGTACTGCGATCCAATTGTGGGAGCGAGCTTGCTCGCGATGGCGGCCTGGCAGGCTGGATGGTTTTTTTGACCGGGTGCATATCCATTGCTGCGGTAACGGCCACTTAGGGTTCCGCCCTGACGGCGGCTCACTTTTTTTCAGA
>NZ_JBKGGU010000022.1:0-91671 GCF_052042015.1 Pseudomonas sp. SMV71
GTCAGATCAAAAGCCAAAGCCAAAGCCAAAGCAAAGCAAAGGCGAGGCGGCTGAAGGCTGTCTTGTTCTTGCGGGTGTACCCGATCCCATTGTGGGAGCGAGCCTGCTCGCGATGATTTGCTCCCGCAATGGGGCTGCTGCGCAGCCCAGCGGGAGCAAGCTCCCTCGCCACGATGATTTTACTGAGTGAAGGCAACTATCAGGAGCGCAATACCGCGCTCTTGCGGCTGGCTGCGGCTGTCACTGCGTAGCCCAGCAGCGCCGCCAGGATTGACCCCGTGAGGATGCCCATCCGGTCCATGCCGGCATAGTCGCTGGAACCTGGTTCGAACGCGAGGGAGCCGACGAACAGGCTCATGGTGAAACCGATGCCGCACAGGATTGCCACCCCCAGGACCTGGCCCCAGTTGGCGCCAGCTGGAAGGCTGGCGATGCCGATTTTCACTGCCAGCCAGGTCAGGCCGAAGACCCCAACGGTCTTGCCCAGCAACAGGCCGATGGCGATGCCCATTGGCACGTGATCGGTAAAGCTTTCGACCGTGACGCCGCTCAGGGACAGGCCCGCGTTGGCGAAGGCGAACAGGGGCAGGATGCCGAAGGCTACCCACGGGTGCAGGGCGTGTTCCAGGGTCAGCAGCGGTGAGCTCTCGGCGTTTTTCGTGCGCAATGGGATGCAGAACGCCAGGGTCACTCCCGCCAGGGTCGCATGCACACCGCTCTTGAGGACGCAGACCCAGAGAATCAGGCCCACGACCATGTAGGGTCCGAGCTTGACCACGCCCATCCGGTTCATTGCCACCAGCAGCGCTATGCAACCGGCTGCCAGCATCAGCGACAGGCTGGACAGGGCGCCGGAGTAGAAGATAGCGATGATGATAATGGCGCCCAGGTCGTCGATGATCGCCAGGGTCATCAGGAACAGTTTGAGCGACACCGGCACGCGCTTGCCCAGCAAGGCAAGCACACCAAGGGCGAACGCGATGTCGGTGGCGGTCGGAATTGCCCAGCCCGCGAGGGCAGCCGGATTATCCCGGTTGAGGAACCAGTAGATCAGCGCCGGCACCACCATGCCGCCAATCGCTGCTGCGCCCGGCAGGACGATCTGCGAAGGCTTCGACAACTGTCCATCGAGCACCTCGCGTTTGACTTCAAGCCCGATGAGCAGGAAGAACAGCGCCATCAAGCCATCGTTGATCCACAGCAGCAAAGGCTTGGCAATCTTCAACGCCCCGACCTGGGCCACCACCGGGATGTCCAGCAGGCCGCCGTACAACCAGGACAGCGGTGAGTTATTGATGACCAGCGCCAGCACCGCAGCGGCTATCAACAGCAGGCCACTGGCGGCTTCCAGCTGGAAGAAACGTGTCAGAGAATTACGTAGAGGCAAGGCTGCTCTCCATTCGTCGATCAAAAGTGGGCACACCCTAACCCGTAGCGATGGAAGGTAAAACAAAAGTTATATTCTTTTTTGTTATATGACGTTACAACGCCTCTGCCAGATGGTCGGCAGTTACGGTGCATATTGGACCTTAGCTGTACCTGTGCGTTATGTCGGTTTTTTCCTAAGCTTGTGCCTGGTTTTTCCGATATCTGCCGTGCTGCATGACCGCGAGCAACCTCGCGTCGAACCGATCCAGCGAGAGAACACATGACCGATCACCGCCAATGGGCGCGAGAAGCGATCCGCATTATCGAGGCTGATTTCCAGCGCAGCGCCGACACTCACCTGATTCCATTGCCGTTGCCGGGTCTGCCGGGCATAGAGTTGTACTTCAAGGATGAGTCCAGCCACCCCACCGGCAGTCTCAAGCACCGACTGGCCCGTTCGCTTTTTCTCTACGCGTTATGTAATGGCTGGCTCAAGCCCGGCGCACCGGTCATCGAAGCATCCAGCGGCTCGACGGCGATTTCCGAAGCATATTTCGCACGATTGCTGGGCCTGCCGTTCATCGCGGTGATGCCGGCGACCACGTCCCGGGAAAAAATCGCACAGATCGCCTTCTACGGTGGGCAGAGCCATCTCGTGGACGACCCCACGCAGATCTACGCCGAATCCGAACGCCTGGCCCGTGAGCATGACGGGCATTTCATCGATCAATTCACCTACGCCGAGCGCGCCACGGACTGGCGGGCCAATAACAATATCGCCGAATCGATCTTCCAGCAGATGCGCTTCGAGCGGCACCCGGAGCCCAGTTGGCTGATTTCCAGCCCCGGCACTGGCGGCACCACCGCCACTTTGGGGCGCTACGTGCGTTATCGTCAGCACTGCACCCAAGTGCTGTGTGCCGATGCCGAACGTTCGGTGTTCTTCGACTATTACCGCAGCGGCGATGCCAGCCTGCGCCTGGATTGCGGCTCGCGTATCGAAGGCATTGGCCGGCCACGGGTCGAAGCGTCGTTCCTGCCGAAAGTCATCGATGCGATGGTCAAGGTCCCCGACGCGTTGTCATTGGCGGCCATGCACTACCTGGCCCAGCGCCTTGGCCGGCGGGTCGGTGGCTCCAGTGGCACCAATCTGATCGGTGCATTGATCGCTGCGCAGCGGATGGTGGACGCCGGCGAGTCGGGGTCGATCGTGGCGATTCTGTGCGATGGGGGCGAACGTTATGCCACGACGTACTACGACCCGGCCTGGCTCAACGCCCAGGGCTACGAGTTGAATGGGTTGATGGAAAAGGTCGCGGCGTGTGTGGAGCGCGGAGAGGCGCTGCCGGAGAGTGTGTTGCGGGCCAATATCTGACACTGTTGCCCTTTGTGGGAGCGAGCAGGCTCGCTCCCACAAAGGGCCGAGTTTAGGCTTGCAGCCCTAGGATATCCCGCGCCACGGCCTCGGCAATCCGAATCCCGTCCACGCCTGCCGACAGGATCCCGCCCGCATAGCCGGCGCCTTCGCCCGCCGGGAACAGGCCCTTCACGTTCAGGCTCTGCAACGATTCGTTGCGGGTGATGCGCAGCGGCGAGGAGGTGCGGGTTTCGATCCCGGTCAGTACCGCGTCATGCAGCGAGTAGCCGCGAATCTGTTTTTCGAAGGCCGGCAGGGCTTCGCGGATGGCTTCGATGGCGAAGTCCGGCAGCGCCAGGGCCAGGTCACCCAGCGCGACCCCGGGTTTGTAGGAGGGTTCGACGCTGCCTAGGGCCGTGGACGGCTTGCCAGCGATAAAATCGCCCACCAGTTGCGCCGGCGCTTCGTAGTTGCTGCCGCCGAGCACGAACGCGTGGGATTCCAGGCGCTCCTGCAACTCGATCCCCGCCAGCGGGCCGCCCGGATAATCCACTTGCGGGGTAATGCCGACGACGATGCCGGAGTTGGCGTTGCGCTCGTTACGCGAGTATTGGCTCATGCCGTTGGTCACGACACGGTTCGGCTCGGACGTCGCGGCCACCACGGTGCCGCCCGGGCACATGCAGAAACTGTAGACCGAGCGACCATTGCTGGCGTGGTGCACCAGCTTGTAGTCAGCGGCACCGAGTTTCGGGTGGCCGGCGTATTTGCCCAGGCGAGCGCTGTCGATCAGCGATTGCGGGTGTTCGATGCGGAAACCCACCGAAAACGGCTTGGCTTCCATGTATACCCCACGGCTATGAAGCATGCGGAAGGTGTCCCGGGCGCTGTGGCCCAGGGCGAGGATCACGTGCCGGGAATGGATGCGCTCGCCGCCGGCCAGTTCCACACCGACCAGTTGGCCGTCTTCGATCAGCACATCAGTGACCCGCTGCTGGAAGCGCACTTCACCGCCCAGGGCGCGAATCTGCTCGCGCATGTTTTCCACCACGCCGGTCAGGCGGAAGGTGCCGATGTGTGGTTTGCTGACGTAGAGGATTTCTTCCGGTGCCCCGGCCTTGACGAATTCGTGCAGAACCTTGCGCCCGAGAAACTTCGGGTCCTTGATCTGGCTGTAGAGCTTGCCGTCGGAAAATGTTCCTGCGCCGCCTTCGCCGAACTGCACGTTGGATTCAGGGTTGAGCACGCTCTTGCGCCACAGGCCCCAGGTGTCCTTGGTGCGCTGGCGGACTTCCGGGCCACGCTCGAGGATGATTGGCTTGAAGCCCATTTGCGCCAGCAGCAGAGCGGCGAAGATCCCGCACGGGCCGAAGCCGACCACGATCGGTCGCTCGCCCACGTCGGCCGTGGCTTGGCCGACCATTTTGTAACTGACATCCGGCGCCTCGTTGACGTTACGATCATCGGCGAACTTGCGCAGCAGGCTGGCTTCATCGCGCACCGTCAGGTCGATGGTGTAGATGAAGCACAGCTCGGAGGATTTCTTGCGTGCGTCGTAGCTGCGCTTGAACAGGGTGAAGTCGAGCAGGTCATCGCTGGCGATGCCCAGGCGTTGCACGATGGCGGCGCGCAGATCTTCTTCGGGGTGATCGATCGGCAGCTTGAGTTCGGTGATTCGTAACATGAGGGGATCCGGTTCGCGGGGCGCACAACTGCGCCAGGGCGTGCTTCAAACCGGCGATTATAAGCTGCAATGGATGGTTTGTGGCGCGGGCCTGGTCGAAAGGGACAGACGTGATTCTGCTGGCGCACCGAGTCCTCGGTTTCAGGGCCGCTTCGCGCCCAGCGGGAGCAAGCTCCCTCGCCACGGGATCGGGTTGCTCACAATATTCGGTTGAGCTCGGTCCATGTGGCGAGGGAGCTTGCTCCCGCTTGAGTGCGAAGCACTCACAGGGTGATCGGATCAGTCGTTGCGCGCACCGCCGAAGTAGGCGCAGCCGCGCTGGATCTGGCCGTTGACGCGGATTTCGGCACTCATGTGCTGGACGCTGCCGGTGACGCTGTCGACGCAGCGCTGCGGCGCGACCCAGAGTTCGACTTTCTGGCCGTTGGCTTCGGTGCTGAGGTTGAAGCGCCCGTCACCCAGTTGTTCCTCCAGGTAGGGCACCGCCAGGGTCGGCTGGCCCTCGCGTTCGAGCACCATGCCTTTACCGCTGGCGTTGAGGCTCCATTGCGGGCCATGACCGCTGGCACGCAGGACCAGGGGTTTGAAATTGACGTCGTCGCAGGCGCTGCCCGAGCGCTCCAGGCGGTACAACTGCTCCAGATCCAACTGACTGTCGGTACCGGCCGCCGCACTGGAGACGATATGGCCTCGCACATCTGCGAACAGTTTTCCCTGGTCATCGGCCAGGCTGGCCGCTTGTTGCAGCACGCTGGTGCCGCCACTGTCGTTGACGATGTAGCGACGCTGTTCCTGGCACGGCTGGAACATCAGTTTGCCGTCGGCGGCCGTCAGCTCGCCCTGCATGCGCGTCTGGCCGGCATGGGAAGCGCTCTGGCGTGGCGCGTCGAGCAATTGGCAGCCGGCGAACAGCGGCAGGAGGGCGATAAACAGCAGGGAGCGGGCGGCACGCATCGTTGGGTCTCCAGACAGGTGCCGCCACGTTACGCAGACTGATCCTGCATCACAAGAGGGTATTAGCCTACGTGGAATACCTGACCGGTCTGTAGGCCTTCGACACTCTTGGCGTAGGCCAAAGCGACATCCGCGGCCGGGACCGGTTTGAAACCGCGGAAGTACGGTGCGTACTTGCCCATGGCTTCCAGCAACACGTTCGGGCTCACCGAGTTGACCCGCAGGCCCCGTGGCAATTCGATTGCCGCCGCCCGCACGAAACTGTCCAGGGCGCCATTGACCAGGGCCGCCGACGCACCGCTCTTGATCGGATCGTGGCTGAGCACGCCGGTGGTGAAGGTGAAGGACGCACCATCATTGGCGTATTCGCGACCGATCAGCAGCAGGTTGACCTGGCCCATCAGCTTGTCTTTCAAGCCCAGGGCGAAACTTTCTTCAGTCATGTCGCCCAACGGCGCGAACGTGACATTGCCGGCTGCGCAGACCAGCGCATCGAAGCGACCGGTCTTTTCAAACAGGGCGCGGATCGAGGCGCTGTCGCTGATGTCCACTTGCAACTCGCCGCTGTTGCGCCCGATGCGGACGATTTCGTGGCGTGGCGAGAGTTCTTTATCGATGGCCGAACCGATGGTGCCGTTGGCGCCGATCAACAGGATTTTCATGGGTGGTTCCTCATTTGGGTTGAACGAGGTTGCAGTCTAGGGTGGTTTTTCCTTTCGATAAGCGCGCTAATAGGCAACCTTTGGTTTTCATTTGGAAACAATCCAGTGAGCGAGATCGATGACCTGGCGGCATTTGCCGTGTTGATGGAGGTCGGCAGCTTCACCCTGGCGGCGCAGCAATTGGGTTGCAGCAAGGGCCAGTTGTCCAAGCGGATCAGCGCCTTGGAAAGCCGGTTTTCCGTGCGGTTGCTGCAACGCACCACGCGCCGCCTGAGCCTCACGGCGGCCGGGGCGGCGTTGTTGCCCCAGGCTCAGGCGTTGCTCGTGCAGGTAGAAAGGGCGCGTCAGGCATTGGCGCGGTTGAAGGACGAAATTTCCGGTCCGGTGCGTATGACGGTTCCGGTTTCGCTGGGTGAAACCTTCTTTGATGGATTGCTGACGGAGTTCGCCCGCGCGTATCCCAACGTGCAGATCGAACTGGAGCTCAACAACGGTTATCGCGATCTGACTCGTGACGGTTTCGACCTGGCGATCCGCTCGGACGCCGCCATTGATGAGTGTCTGGTGGCCCGACCGTTGTTGGCCTGGCACGAAGTGACCTGTGCCAGCCCGACCTATCTCGATCAGCATGGCGAGCCGCTGACGCCTCAGGCGCTGGCCGAACACCGATGCCTGCTCAACAGTCACTACAATGGCCGGGAGGAATGGCTTTACCACCAGCAACATGAGCTGTTGCGAGTCAGGGTGTCGGGACCGTTCGCCAGCAACCACTACAGCCTGCTGAAAAAAGCCGCCCTGTCGGGCGCCGGCATCGCCCGGCTGCCATCCTATCTGCTCCATGAGGAATTGGCTGACGGACGCTTGCGCTGGGTTCTGCGCGACTACCAGACCCGACGCATGCCGATGTACCTGGTGCATCCGTATCAGGGCGGCTTGCCCAAGCGGACCCAGGTGCTGGCGGATTATCTGTTGGATTGGTTCAAGCGCAGTGGGGAGGCGTTGGATCGACTCTGACCTGGACCGATCCCGTGGCGAGGGAGCTTGCTCCCGCTCGGTTGCGCAGCAACCGCAAAAATCTTGGGGCCGCTTCGCCCGAGGCGTCGGACCCTCCCAGCGGGAGCAAGCTCCCTCGGCACAGGGGCGCTCGGCAGAGGATCGGTTGAAACGCGCCCGAAAAAAAAACGGCCCGAAAGCCGTTTTTTCATCTCGCAACGGACTCAACCGCCCAAATACGCCTCGCGCACTTTCGGGTCGGTCAGCAGCGCTTCACCGGTGCCTTGCATGACCACGCGGCCGTTCTCCAGCACATACGCCCGGTCGGCGATTTTCAGCGCCTGGTTGGCGTTCTGCTCCACCAGGAACACCGTCACGCCATCCTTGCGCAGCTGTTCGATGATGTCGAAGATCTGCTGGATGATGATCGGCGCCAGGCCCAGGGAAGGCTCATCGAGCAACAGCAGCTTGGGCTTGCTCATCAGCGCACGGCCGATGGCGAGCATCTGCTGTTCGCCGCCGGACATGGTGCCGCCGCGCTGGGTAAAGCGTTCTTTCAGGCGTGGGAACAGGTGCAGCACCTTGTCCATCTGTTCCTGGAAGTCGCCTTTGTCGGTGAAGAATCCGCCCATGGCGAGGTTTTCTTCAACGGTCAGCCGCGCGAAGACCCGACGACCTTCCGGCACCACCGCGATGCTCTTGCGCATGATCTGCGACGAGCCCTGGCCGACCAGTTCCTCGCCCATGTAGCGGATGCTGCCACTGTGGGCCTGGGGTGAGCCGCAGAGCGTCATCAGCAATGTGGACTTGCCGGCGCCGTTGGCACCGATCAGCGTCACGATCTCGCCCTGGCGGACTTCCACGTTGACGCTGTGCAGGGCCTGGATCTTGCCGTAGAAAGTGGAAACGTTTTCGAACTGCAGCATTTACGCTTCCCCCAGGTAGGCTTTGATCACGTCGGGATTGTCGCGGATCTGTTCCGGCGAGCCGTCGGCCAGGGGCGTGCCCTGGTTGATCACGACGATGTGGTCGGAAATGCTCATGACCAGTTTCATATCGTGCTCGATCAGCAGCACGGTGACGTTGTGCTCCTCACGCAGCACGCCGATCAGCGCCTTCAGGTCTTCGGTTTCCCTGGGGTTCAGGCCGGCGGCGGGTTCGTCGAGCATGAGGATTCGCGGGCGAGTCATCATGCAGCGGGCGATTTCCAGGCGGCGTTGCTGACCATAGGCCAGGGTCCCGGCGGTACGGTTGGCGAATTCCTTCAGGTTGACCTTGTCCAGCCAGTACTCGGCGTACTCCATGGCCTCACGTTCGCTCTTGCGGAACGACGGAGTCTTGAACAGGCCGGCAAAGAAGTTGGTGTTCAGGTGGCGATGCTGGGCGATCAACAGGTTCTCGACCGCCGTCATGTCCTTGAACAACCGTACGTTCTGGAAAGTACGCACCACACCCTTGCGAGCGATGTGATGGCCGGCCAGGCCCTGGATCGGCTCGCCGTCCAGCAGGATGGTGCCACCGGTGGGCTGGTAGAAGCCGGTCAGGCAGTTGAATACGGTGGTCTTGCCTGCGCCGTTCGGCCCGATCAAGGCCACCACCTGTTTCTCTTTCACGGTCAGGGCCACGCCATTGACCGCCAGCAGGCCGCCGAAGCGCATGCTTAAGTTTTCAACCTTGAGGATCTCGCGGCTCATTTGCGCAGCTCCATGTGTGGGCGTTGCATAGGCAGCAAACCTTGAGGACGCCAGATCATCATCAGCACCATCAAGGCGCCGAACATCAACATGCGGTATTCGCTGAATTCACGCATCATTTCGGGCAGCAGGATCATCACGATGGCGGCCAGGATCACACCCAGCTGCGAGCCCATCCCGCCCAGCACCACGATGGCGAGGATGATCGCCGACTCGATGAAGGTGAACGATTCCGGTGTCACCAGGCCTTGGCGGGCGGCGAAGAAACTGCCGGCGAAACCGGCGAACGCAGCACCGAGGGTGAAGGCTGACAGCTTGATTACCGTAGGATTGAGACCCAGGGCGCGACAGGCGATTTCATCTTCGCGCAACGCTTCCCAGGCCCGGCCGATCGGCATGCGCAGCAGGCGGTTGATGACGAACAGCGCGGCCAGTGCCAGCAACAGCGCAACCAGGTAGAGGAACACCACTTTGTTCACCGGGTTGTAGGTCAGCCCGAAGAATTCGTGGAAGGTCTGCATGCCCTCGGCCGCCGAGCGGTCGAAGCTCAGGCCGAAGAAGGTTGGCTTGGGGATGTTGCTGATGCCGTTGGGACCGCCGGTGAGGTCGGTGAGGTTGCGCAGGAACAAGCGGATGATCTCACCGAAACCCAGGGTCACGATGGCCAGGTAGTCGCCGCGCAGTCGCAGCACCGGGAAACCCAGCAGGAAGCCGAACGTGGCAGCCATCATCCCGGCGATCGGCAGGCAGATCCAGAAGCTCAGGCCCAGATAATGGGACAGCAGCGCGTAGCTGTAGGCACCCACTGCGTAGAACCCCACGTAACCGAGGTCAAGCAGGCCCGCCAGACCGACCACGATGTTCAGGCCCAGGCCCAGCAACACGTAGATCAGGATCAGCGTGGCGATATCCACCGCGCCTCGGGAGCCGAAGAACGGCCAGATCAGCGCGACCACGATCAGGCCGATGATGATCCGGCGCTGGGTGCGTGGCAGGGTCAGGAACTGACTGACCTTGGGCGATACCAGTGGGCCACGGTTGGAGCGCAGCGCGGCGCCAACCTGTTGGCTGAACAGCACCCGCAGGAACATCAGCACCGAGCACAACGCAATCACGCTCAGGGTCAGTGGGCCGGTGCCGTGCACTTCGAGGCTGACGCCGACGATACTCAGCTTGAGGCCGAGCACCGGGAAGGCGACGGCCCAGACCAGCAGGGCGCTGAACAGCGCCTGTTTAAGATATTTGCTCATACTTTCTCAACCTCCGGACGGCCCAGGATGCCGGTCGGCCGGAACAACAGAACCAGGACCAGGAGACCGAAGGCCACCACGTCCTTGTACTGGTCTCCGAAGATATCGGCGCCGAATGCTTCGGCCACCCCCAGCACCAGCCCACCGAGCATCGCGCCCGGAATACTGCCGATGCCACCCAGGACCGCCGCGGTAAAGGCCTTCAGGCCGACCAGGAAACCGGCGTTCGGGTTGATCACACCGTACTGCATGCTCAAGAGCACGGCAGCGACGGCCGCCAGGGCGGCACCGATGACGAAGGTCAGGGCGATGATGTTGTTGGTGTTGATGCCCAGCAGGTTGGCCATCTTGATGTCTTCGGCACAGGCGCGGCAGGCACGGCCCAGGCGGGAACGGGAGATGAACAGGGTCAGGCCGAGCATGGCGATCAGGGTCACGACGAAGACCAGGATCTGCATGTACGAAATCAGGACTTCCTCGGCACCACCCGGGCCGAAGGAGAAACTCCCCGGGATCAGGTTGGGAATGGATTTGTCCTTGGAGTCCTGGGACAGCAAGACGGTGTTCTGCAGGAAAATCGACATGCCGATGGCGGAAATCAGCGGGATCAGACGGTTGCTGTTGCGCAAGGGGCGGTAGGCAACGCGTTCGATGCTGTAGCCATAGGCACTGGTGACAACGATGGACGCCAGGAACGCGGCGGTCATCAACAGCGGCAGTGAGTGGATACCCAGCATGGCCAGCCCGGCAAGGGCAATGAAGGCCACGTAGGAACCAATCATGTACACCTCGCCATGGGCGAAGTTAATCATTCCAATGATGCCGTAAACCATTGTGTAGCCAATGGCTATCAAGGCATAGGTGCTGCCAATGGTCAGGCCATTAACCAGCTGTTGGAAGAAGTGATAGATCTCAGGCATTACAGCGCTCCTAAAAACCCGATACGCATTTCACTGGTGGAGTCATGTTCCGGCCTTGTGCTGTGTTCTGTGATCACATTTGCCCAAAGCGTTTGCCAGCGAACCGCTGGTGACGGTTTTAAGATTTTCAGGTGAACCAGCGCCCGGATCGCGGGTGCCTGGCCCATAAACCTCGTAAAACAAAGCCCACTGCTTGCACAGTGGGCTCGTTGACCGTGAGTCCTGTAACGTCAAATTTGCGTAACAGGACTCCAGGCCGTGCTTACTGAGGAGAAACTTCAGTTTTCGGTTTGCCGAAGTGCCACTGGTAGACCACGAATTTGAAGTCCTTCAGGTCGCCCTTGTTATCGAACGACAGCTCGCCGGTCGGGGTCTTGAAGGTGCCTTTGTGGAGGGCTTCAGCGACCTTGGCCGGATCATCGCTCTTGGCTGCCTTGATACCTTCGGCGATCAGCTCGACGGCGGAGTAGGCCGGGAATACGAACGGACCGCTCGGATCCTTGCCGTCAGCCTTGATGGCTTCAACGATTGCCTTGTTCGCAGGATCGGCGTCGAAGGACTTCGGCAGGGTCACCAGCAGGCCTTCGGAAGCGTCCTGGGCAATTTGCGAGATGGAGTCGTTGCCGACGCCTTCCGGCCCCATGAACTTGGCGTTCAGGCCTTTTTCCTTGGCTTGACGCAGGATCAGGCCCAGCTCAGGGTGATAGCCGCCGTAGTAGACGAAGTCGACGTTGTTCTGCTTGAGCTTCTGGATGATCGAAGAGAAGTCCTTGTCCCCGGCGTTCAGGCCTTCGAACACGGCCACTTTCACGCCTTTGCCCTCGAGGGTCTGCTTGACGGCGCTGGCGATGCCTTCGCCGTATTGTTGTTTGTCGTGCAGGACCGCAACGACTTTCGGCTTGACGTGATCGGCGATGTAGTTGCCGGCGGCCGGGCCTTGGGCGCTGTCCAGGCCGATGGTACGGAAGACCAGCTTGTAGCCACGAGCGGTGATGTCCGGGCTGGTGGCCGCTGGGGTGATCATGATCACTCCTTCGTCTTCGTAAATGTCCGAAGCCGGTTGGGTGGAGCTGGAGCAGAGGTGGCCGACGACGTACTTGACGCCATCGTTGACCACTTTGTTCGCCACGTTTACGGCCTGTTTCGGGTCGCAGGCATCATCGTATTCCTTGGCTTCGAGCATTTTGCCGTCGACGCCGCCCTTGGCATTGATGTCCTTGATGGCCTGTTTGGCGCCAACGAATTGCATGTCGCCGTATTGGGTCACCGGACCGGTCTTGGGGCCGGCGATGCCGATCTTGATGGTGTCGGCGGCGAACGAATGGCTGGCAACCCCGGCCAGAACCATAGCGGCAAACAGTTTGGAAATCTGCTTAGTAGCCTTAGTCATAGTGCTCCACTCATGCTGTTGTAATTTTTATAGTCCTGGCGCCGTAGCAGCAGAACCGGGTCAGATATCTTGGATATCCCCGCGGAAAATGCCCCCGGCAACTGTACCGGTACAGTGTAGAGCGCCGGTTGTTGGCAAGGGAAGCTGGCGCTTGGGGGCAAAACCTGCGGGTGTCGCTTTATTGAAAGAAAAAGACAGAATTGCGGCGAGGGTTGTCCGCAGGAAATCGGCAATCCTTGGCTTTGCTGCACTTTTCAATCGGTACTCCAATTGCTACCGGGTTTTTCTGTCAGACCACCGACGTTATGATTCGCGCCGATTTCTTTTCCGGACAGCTCCCATGAATGAAGAACCTAGCACCCTCTATGCCAAGCTGCTTGGTGAAACCGCATCCATCACCTGGAAAGAGCTGGAGCCGTTCTTTGCCAAGGGTGCCCTATTGTGGGTCGACCCGGCACTGGATTTGATCGCCGCCGCCGAGGCCGTCGCCCAGGACGAAGGGACCAAAGTCGCCGCCTGGCTGGCCGCCGGGCAACTCGCCAAGCTGTCTGAAACGCGGGCGCTGGATTTCCTGGAGCGCGATCCGCAGCTTTGGGCAGTGGTGGTTTCGCCGTGGATAATGATCCAGGAAAGGGCGTCGAATTGATCGATGCACCAGGATGGGTCGCTG
Organism: Pseudomonas sp. SMV71; assembly: GCF_052042015.1. Lineage (NCBI taxonomy): Bacteria > Pseudomonadati > Pseudomonadota > Gammaproteobacteria > Pseudomonadales > Pseudomonadaceae > Pseudomonas > Pseudomonas sp. SMV71. The sequence continues at coordinate 12,943 of NZ_JBKGGU010000022.1, forward strand.
TCCCGATCCTTGGAAAGTGTGTAGGTGAGTAGCGTGATGGCATGCTGCCGTGGCGAAACGCCACAGGGCAGGGTGACGTATACGTAACGGGAACAGTTTATCGGGCAGCCGTTGGGCTGCTTAATTGTTTCTGGATGTTGTTCGGGCGCAGGGTTCAGGACCGCTATCGCGAGCAAGCTCGCTCCCACAGTGGGTCTGTGTACACAAAACCCTGTGGGAGCGAGCTTGCTCGCGATTGGAGGCAACACGGTGCTGCGCCGGCCTCAGTAAGTCCTGCCAGTATGGTTATTGAGCGAAATAACCTTGGTCTTGCCAATGCGATGACGGTAGATCTCGCGCAGGTACTTGATGGCCTTTTTCACGCAATCGCGGGACAGACGGATGTCGTTGATCGAGACGAACTTCTCTTTGTCGCTGATCAGCTCGCGGTACTTCTTTTCGTACATCGGCTTGATGGCGTACCAGTTGGTGTCGAGGATTTTCGCCGGGTTCTCGAACTCGTTGAGCAAGTCGTCGATCCGCTCCTCATCGAAGTCATCGCTGATGATGAAGTCCAGGATCGAGTTGTCCAGGGTGTCGTCGAAGCGGTACGGGGTGCGGGCGAAGCAGCGCTTGATGAACGCCACGATCAGCGTCAGGAAGTCGTCCGACAGGCACGGGCTCTTGGCAATCAGGGTGGTCAGCGACAGGTTGGCCGAGGCGCCGATCACCAGCGCGTAACGCTTGAGCGTGGTATTGGGGAACAGGCTGTTGAGGTGGGTCTTGAGCCGGTTCAGGTCCATGTAGGACAGCTTGTAGTCCTTGGGCAAGGAAACGATCGACACCACCGACGAGCAATTCTTGAAAAAGTGCAGGTCATGCAAGGCCGCGGCGTCGTAGCCCGAGTTCTTGTACTGCTCCAGCGATGCCCGGTAGCGCTTGGATTCGATCGGCAGCAGGCTGATGCCTTCGATGGCCTGGGTGACCTTGTTGAAGTGCGGCAGGTCGATGGAGCGGAAGAACAGGTCATCGATGTTCAGGCGTGGCGGCTCTTTCTCGAACACCTTGAATTTGTCGCCGCTCGGCGCCGGGGTTTCCGGGACGACGGACTCGGCGTAGGCAATCGCCACCGGACCGGCCAGGCTCATGAACAGGTCGTTGGCGTCCAGGCGGATGGTTTCGCCGATGTCGATGCCGGCCCGCCGGAAATAGTTCTGGTCGTAGTCAGTGGTGACGGCCTGGGCGGTCAGGATGTTGAAGATCTGCTGGGAGATGTACTGGTTGGCGTGCTTCTCCATGGCGTTGACGTCGATGTTCTGGATGTTGCCGTCGTCGCTTTCCTCGGCGTAGCGCATGATGTCGTTGGAGATCAACATCATTGCGTTCCACGGGCGGATACGCCCCATGACGCTGGCTTCGCTGCTGTCTTCGTTGGCGAAGTTGTATGAGAAATCCCATTCTTCCGACAGGTATTTGCACAACAGGCGTCCGGCGTTGATGTGCAGCGCCTCGGACATTTCGCTGCGGTGGTCGGAAATATTCGGCAGCACACAGATGCCGCTGGTGAAGATCGGCTCGAAGACGAAGGAATGACCGCTCTTGCTGTCGTGTTCGTCCATCGGCTTGGTGTCGAACGTCTTGTTCATGTACGAATACTGCTGGGCCAGGCCGAACTCCGAGGCCATGCCCGAACCGGTACCGCCGCCGGCACTGAAGATCGAGAAGTACAGGCGCGACTGGTTGGCCTTGATGCCGCAGCTGTCGATCAGGTACGAGTGGATCATTTTCCAGTCGGGGCTGGAGAAGCGCTGGGTGTCCTTGTTCAGGATGATCTTGGCCAGGTACTGGCCGAGGATCGGCGCGTTACCGGCGCCACCGGCATGGACTTCCGACAGGTCCATGATTTTCATCTTGCTGTAGTCGCGCAAAAAGCCGCTTTTCTCGCCTTTGCGGGAAAAACGGATGCGTCCGGCGATGTCCTTGTCCAGGTCGCCGAGCATGACCAAAGGCTCGACCAGGAACACCGGTTTGCTGGCCTTGCTGTTACCCAGGCGCAGGTTGTGGCGGATCCATTGCGCAGGGCTGTAGCCCTTGTCGCTGTAGTTTTTGTCTTCGGCGTTGAATTCGTTGAGGTAGAACTTGCGGGCGTTATACACCAGCTCGGCCACGTCCAGGGCAATGTTGGAGCCGCAACGGCCCAGCCCGATCAGGCACACCGACGGGAATTCCTGCTGGCCACGTTCGCTTTCTTCGTCCACCAGGTGGGGCGGGCGCGGGAACACGCTGTCGCGCAGGCCATCGAGGTTATCGAGGATGCGGTCGGTATTGGTTTCGGTGAAGTACAGGTACTGCTGGGTCGACAAGGGGCGCGAGGTGCTCGACGTCGACGACGTTTCGAGGCCGTTGGCGGCCGGGCCCAGGGTCAGATCGGATACCGCAGTGGCTGATTTTTTGGAAGTCATTGTGCGCCGTTGCCTGAACTGGTTGGTTCGATGATCGGGGTCATCGAATCATCGAGAATGGGAGCTCGCGTCCGTGTTGGCGCGAAGTCGGCCCTAGCGGTCAAGGCACACGCCTGAACAGCGCTCGGGAGAATCTATTCACGTTGGATCGGCCACCGGAACGTGATCTTTAGGCGGGATCGGGCAAAATGATGGCAATTGTTACTGGAACTTGACCGGCATCAAGAAGCACACCGTCCGCCATGGTCAGGTATCAGCCGTGCGAATAATCGCAGACAGTCCGGCCGCTGCTGTCTAGATTGCAGATTCCGGGCTCGGAAGCCTCGCCGCTGCCCCATGACAATAAAGAGACGGACCCATGCAGAACTCGACCCAAGCGGCGAATGCCTGGCGCATTCTGTTCCTGCTGTTCCTCGCCAACCTGTTCAACTTCTTCGACCGCACCATCCCGGCGATCATCATCGAGCCGATCCGTATGGAGTGGAGTCTCAGCGACTTCCAGATCGGCATCATCGGCACCGCCTTCACCATCGTTTATGCCATCGCCGGTTTGCCTCTGGGGCGCATGGCTGACACCGGTTCGCGCAGTAAATTGATGGGCTGGGGCCTGGCGACCTGGAGCGCGTTGACGGCGGTCAACGGCCTGGTGGGTAGTTTCTGGACCTTTCTGCTGGTGCGCATGGGCGTGGGCATCGGCGAGGCCAGTTACGCGCCGGCCGCCAACTCACTGATCGGCGATCTGTTCCCGGCTCATCGGCGGGCGCGGGCCATGGGCATTTTCATGCTGGGCCTGCCGATCGGTCTGCTGCTGGCTTTCTTCACGATTGGTGCGATGGTCAAGGCCTTCGACAGTTGGCGCGCGCCGTTCTTTATCGCGGCGGTGCCGGGGTTGGTGCTGGCGTTGTTCATGTTCTTCATCAAGGAGCCCAAGCGCGGCGCGGCGGAGACCGTGCAGGTGTCCCAGGAGAAAATCGACCGGCCGATTCGCCGGGTGCTGGCGATCCCGACGTTCCTGTGGCTGGTGCTGGCCGGGCTGTGCTTCAACTTTGCCACTTATGCCTGTAACTCCTTCCTGGTGCCGATGCTGCAGCGTTACTTCCTGATGCCGTTGCACGAGGCGGCGGTGGCCACCGGGATCATGGTCGGCGTGACCGGGTTGTTCGGGCTGACCCTCGGCGGCTGGGTCGCCGACAAGATCCATCAGCGAGTGCCCAATGGGCGCCTGTTGTTCGCCGCGTTCAGCCTGGTCATCTCCACCGTGACCACCGCGTGGGCGTTGCACGCCGGACGAATCGAAATCGGGGTGTTCGTTGCGGTGTTCAGTGTCGGCTGGCTGTTTGCCTATAACTTCTACACCTGCGTGTACACGGCGATCCAGGACGTGGTCGAGCCACGCCTGCGGGCCACCGCGATGGCCTTGTTCTTCGCCGGGCTGTACCTGCTCGGTGGCGGCCTGGGGCCGGTGGTGGTGGGCGGTTTGTCCGATTACTTCGCCCGCATGGCCATGGCCGCGGCCGGGGTCGACCAGATGAGCGAAGCGTTCAAGGCCATCGGCCTGCACGATGCGATGTACCTGATCCCAGTGGCGTTGTTTCTGACCATGGTGTTCCTGTTCCTGGCGTCACGCTGTTTCGTGCGTGATGCCCGGCGGATGAAGGAGGGGATGAGCAGTGGGGTGGAGTCGGTGGGGGCAGCGGCGACGGCATAAGGCCCACAAGAAGCAGCCGTGCACCATTTTCCCGTGGCGAGGGAGCTTGCTCCCGCTGGGCTGCGCAGCAGATTCGGAATTTGTCAGCCGATGCAGCAGGGGGGCCGCTTCGCGCCCCAGCGGGAGCAAGCTCCCTCGCCACGGGGGGCTGCACTAGCCACCGGGGCTGCACTCATTACAGGGTTTTGCGCTAACCAGAGGTTGGCGCGCTACCGGGCTTCTCATCCCGCCCACGCAACAACCGGTTCGGCATCGCTACCGCTGCCGCCAGCCCCAACAGTGATATCGCCGCGCTGATCAGCAGCAAATGCCGGAAGGTGCTTTGCAACTCCTGACGCAAGGCGTTCTGCGCTTCGCCCGGGGCAGCGTTCAGGCCGTCCAGCAGCACATTGCCGGATTGGCCTTCGCCCAGCAGCGAAGAGCCGGCGAGTTGGGCGAAACTGGAATCGTGCAACAGTGCCAGCAGCAACGCCGACATCAGCGCCACACCCACCGCGCCGCCGAGGGAGCGGAACAGGTTGGTGGTGCTGGTGGCGACGCCGATGTCCCGTTGTTGCACCGAGTTCTGCGAGCCCACCAGCGAGGTGGGAAACTGCATGCCGGAGGCGATGCCACTGAGTAGCATGAACAGGCTGCTGAGCCAGAACGCGTCAGGCGGGGTAAAGGCCATGCCGAGGATCGCGAATGGGAAGAGCAGCGCACCGCTGAGGATCATCGGTTTGTAGCGCCCGGTGATCGAGGTCCGGCGACCGGCAAAATACGCGCCCATCGGCAAGCCCATCGCCAGCGGCAGTAAATGCAATGCGGCGCTGTCGGCACCGGCGCCGGTCACGCTCTGAAAGCGCAACGGCACCAGCACGGTCAGGGAGATTGCCTGGAAACTGGTGAAGAACACCGTGCACCAACACAACACCGCACTGCGGTTGACGAACAGATGCATCGGCAGCAGCGGCTCGCGGGCGCGGCGCTCGTGCCAGGCAAATGCCCCCAGCACCCATACCGCGCAACCCAGCAGCCCGAGCACTTCGCGGCTGTGCCAGGCGTGGCCCTGGCCGAACTGGGTGATGCCCAGCAACAGCGCGGTCAGGCCGATGATCAGCAACACGGTGCCCAGGTAATCGATGATTGGCGTGCGCTGCGGCACCGGCAACCCGACCAGCGCCCGGCGCGCCACCAGCCACGCGCCCAGGCCCAGCGGCAGGTTGATCAGGAACACCCAGCGCCAGGACAGGTATTGGGTCATGTAACCGCCCAGCACCGGCCCGGCCACGCTGGCCACCGCATACATGCTGCTGAAATAACCCTGATAGCGCCCACGTTCCCGGGGCGGGATGATGTCGCCAATGATGGCCTGGCTCACCGAAATCATCCCGCCGGCACCGATGCCCTGGAAGATCCGCGCCAGCACCAGCTGTTCCATGTTTTGCGCCAGTCCGCAGAACACTGAGGCCAGCGTGAACAGGCCCATCCCGAACAGCATCAGCCGGCGTCGGCCGTACAGGTCGCCGAGCTTGCCATAAATCGGCACCGCCACGGTCATGGCGACCATGTAGCCGGAAATCACCCAGGCCAACAGGCTGACGTCGGCGAACTGCGCCGAGATGGCCGGCATCGAGACGGCGACGATGGTCTGGTCCAGGGCGCCGAGGAAGATCGCCAGCATCAGCGCCACCAGCACGCGGCGGATGGCTGGTTTCTGGGCTGAAGGAAATTCGGGCTGGGTCACGGCAAAACCTGCGGGCTTCACGCCGGTAAGGCGAATGGTACGGAGCACGCAGTGTAAGTCGATAGTCGGCTATTCGATAGCCTCGTAAGGAAGTCCCACGTAATTTTCCGCGATGGTCTTGCGCCCGGCCTCGGAGTCGACGAAATACGCAAGCTCCGCTTCGCTGATGCGCTGGTTGAAGGCGTCATCATCGAAGCGATGCAGCATCGAGGTCATCCACCAGGAGAACCGCTCGGCCTTCCAGACGCGCCGCAGGCAGATGGCCGAATACCGTTGCAGCAGGTCGACGCGGCCGTCGCGATAGACTTTGAGCAGGATGTCGAACAGCGTGCTGACATCACTGGCCGCCAGGTTCAGGCCCTTGGCCCCGGTGGGTGGGACGATGTGGGCCGCGTCGCCCACCAGGAACATCCGCCCATGCTGCATCGGCTCGACCACGAAGCTGCGCAGCGGCGCGATGCTTTTCTCGATCGACGGGCCGGTCACCAGGGTTTCGGCCAGGTCGGCGGGCAGGCGGGCTTTCAGTTCGGCCCAGAAGCGTTCGTCCGGCCAGTCGGCCAGTTGTTCATCGGCGGGTACTTGCAGGTAGTACCGGGTGCGGGTCCTGGAGCGCATGCTGCACAGGGCAAAACCGCGTTCATGGCGGGCGTAGACCAGTTCCTCGTTAACCGGCGGGGTGTCGGCCAAGATGCCGAGCCAGCCGAACGGATAGACCCGTTCAAAGACTTTGAGTCGGTCCGCCGGGATCGACTGCCGCGCCACGCCGTGGAAACCGTCGCAACCGGCGATGTAATCGCAGTCCAGCCGCCAGGATTGGCCCAGGTGTTCGAAGGTCACGAAGGGCTGCTCGGTCAGCATGTCGTGGGGCTGGGCCTGGTCGACCTGATACAGGGTGCGGCCACCGGTCTGTTCACGGGCGGCCATCAGGTCGCGGGTCACTTCGGTCTGGCCGTAGACCATCACGTTTTTGCCACCGGTCAGCCCCCTGAGATCGATGTGCACCCGACGCCCGTTGAGCACCAGTTCGAAGCCGTCGTGTTCCAGGCCCTCGGCGTCCATACGCTGGCCGACGCCAGCCTGGCGCAGCAGTTCGGTCATGCCCTGTTCCAGCACGCCGGCGCGGATGCGGCTCAGCACGTACTCCGGCGTCTGGCGTTCGAGGATGACAGTGTCGATCCCGGCGTTGTGCAGCAACTGGCCGAGCAGCAGCCCAGAGGGGCCGGCGCCGATGATGGCGACTTGGGTCTTGAGGGTTTTCATTCTTGTTATGGCTCGCACTGGGCACGCAACCGAAGTCGGTGTTGATTGTTATGGACCGAGTGCCTGCATTTTTCGCTTGCGGACCTGTCAGTTGAAGGGGAAAACTGCGTCGATACCTGTTCGTTTTGCCAATTGGTGCGATTATCGCCCGCAACCCCAGGCCCGGATTCCTCGTTATGAAAAAACCAGACCTGCCGACGATCCCGGTGTTCAAGCTCTACGGCGAGGGCCAGGACTGGCCGACGCCGGACCTTTTGCACTGCGAGACCATCTCCAAGCGCAGCCGCGAACATCAATGGGAAATCAAACCCCACCGGCACGCCGACCTGTGCCAATTGTTATTCGTGTTCAAGGGCCGGGCGGAACTGGAGATCGAAGGCCAGCGCACGCAACTCGACGAGCCGGCGGTGCAGATCCTGCCGCCGCTGTCGGTGCATGGCTTCCGGTTCTCCGAAGACGTGGAAGGCTACGTGGTGACCCTGGCGGCGCCGCTGGTAGCGCATCTGCAGGGGCAATTGGGGCATTCGGTGAACGTGCTGGCCCAGGCCGAAAGCTACCCGGCCGGTGAAAACGCCGAGTATCTCAATAGCCTGTTCAGCGCGTTGCAGGCCGAATACATGGGCCATCAACCGGCCCGGGAAATGCTGATGCACGCGCTGGTCAACGTGATCATGGTCTGGGTCAGTCGCCAGGTGATGCAGCGCCGCACCAAGGCCCAACGTCCGCAACGGGCCCGGGAATACCTCAACGGGTTCATTCAGTTGGTGGAAGAGACCTATCGCCAGCACGTCAAGGTCGAAGACCTGGCCCATCGCCTGGGCATTTCGGTGTCGCACCTCAACGGCACCTGCCGGGAACTGGCGGGGCAGCCGGCGTTGCAGATCATGCACGAGCGCCAGTTGCTGGAGGCCAAGCGGATGCTGACGTACACCGGCCTGACCATCTACGAGATATCGGAGATGCTCGGGTTCTCCGACCCGACCAACTTCACCCGACTGTTCCGCCGGCGTGTCGGTATCTCGCCCAAAGCATTCCGCGACCGGCTCAAGAGCGATCAGCTGGACGACTGAATCAGGCTGTTTCGTACACAGCCTGGTTCGTAAGAGCCTAGCGCAGCGCGTTAAGGGTCGCGTTGTGGGGGATGCAGCGTTCCACGTTGCAACTGGCGTATTCGCGGGGTTGTTGTCTGGCCTGCTCGACCCGGTAGGCCGCTGTGCCGTACAGCGCAAGCGTAGCGGCGCAGGTTATGAAAACGGCGAAACGCCTTTTTGTTTTGATGTTCATGGCGATGACCTCTGAACGAATACCCGGGGGTACTGTGTTAAGCATAGGTCAGCGCGGGTGGGTTGCCAGTGGAACAGAGATTGGATGTAGCTCGGTATTCAGGACACTGATAACCATCCTTGTGGGAGCGAGCCTGCTCGCGATGACGGCGGCACGTCCGGCATCGATGCCAAACGACACTGCGCTATCGCGAGCAGGCTCGCTCCCACAGGGTGACGGGGTGTCTGGTAGAGCCGATTACGCCAAGTGCTCAGGCTTCATCGGATCCCCCGGCTTGACGCCCAGTTGCTGACGCACGTCCTCGAACATCTCGTCGTAATACTCGTGCATCGAGCCGATGCTGGCGTTCTTGGGCAACCCGTATTTCTGGGCGATGCGCGTGGCGGGGCGGGCAAAGTCGAAGGCCTGGTCCTTGGCCAGGAAAAAGCGCTCGTCCACGGGCTTGTCCTCGACCGTGCCGTGCAGCCGAAACGACATGCCCTGGCCTTCCTTGGGATCCTGGGCGAGCTCGTAGTCGATGCACAGGTTGTAGCTGTAATCGTCCTTGTTCAGCGCGTGGCGCTCCATGTGCAGGTGACCGGGTCGGAACAGGGCCATGAGCGACTCTCCATGAAAGGCGTAGAAGTAGGGCAGACCGCGAATCTGCCCCGCAAGTTTCCCGTTATCGATAAGTGATGCCAGCGGTGGCCGTGCTGATGCGGGTACCGGCGGTGCCTTGGACGATAGCATCGATGTCTGAAAGCGCCCCGATCACCGCGACCTTGCCGGTGTTGCGCGCGAACTCGCACGCCGCCTGCACTTTGGGGCCCATGGAACCGGCGGCGAAGCCGAGTTTGTCCATTTCGTCGGGATGGGCCTGGGCGATGGCTTTCTGGGACGGTTTACCAAAGTCGATGAAGGCGGCGTTGACGTCGGTGGCGATCACCAGCAGGTCGCTCTCCAGTTGCTCGGCCAGCAGCGCCGAGCACAGGTCTTTGTCGATCACCGCCTCGACGCCTTGCAGCTTGCCGTCGGCGTCATACATCGTCGGGATGCCACCGCCGCCAGCGCAGATCACGATGCTGCCTTTTTCCAGCAGCCACTTGATCGGGCGGATCTCAAAGATCCGCTTGGGCCTGGGGCTGGCGACCACGCGGCGGAATCTGTCGCCGTCCGGGGCAATGGCCCAGCCGTTTTCGGCCGCCAGTTTCTGCGCTTGCTGTTGGCTGTAGACCGGGCCGATGGGTTTGCTGGGGCTCTGGAAGGCCGGGTCGTTGGCGTCCACTTCGACTTGGGTCAGCAGCGTCGCGAAGGGCACTTCGAAGTCCAGCAGATTGCCCAGTTCCTGTTCAATGATGTAGCCGATCATTCCTTCGGTTTCGGCGCCCAATACGTCCAGCGGATACGCCGAAACCGAGGTGTAGGCCGCCGCCTGCAATGACAGCAGGCCGACCTGCGGACCGTTGCCGTGGGCGATGACCAACTGGTTGCCGGGATGGATCTTCGCGATCTGTTCGGTCGCGGTGCGGATGTTGCTGCGTTGATTGTCGGCGGTCATGGGTTCACCCCGACGCAGGAGGGCATTACCGCCCAGGGCAACGACGATGCGCATGGTGTTGTCCTTTTACAAAGAGATCAGAAACGACTCGCTCCCACAATGGTCGGTGGTGGGGTTAGAGATCCGCCAACGTTGACACCAGGATCGCCTTGATGGTGTGCATGCGGTTTTCCGCTTGCTCGAAGGCGATACAGGCCGGTGATTCGAACACGTCGTCGGTGACTTCGATGCCGTTGGCCAGGTGTGGATATTGCTCGGCGATCCGTTTGCCGACCTGGGTGTCGCTGTTATGGAACGCCGGCAGGCAATGCATGAACTTGGTGCGTGGGTTGCCGGTGGCTTTCATCAGCTGGGCGTTGACCTGGTAGGGTAGCAATTGCTCGATCCGCTCGACCCAGGCTTCGACCGGCTCGCCCATGGACACCCAGACGTCGGTATGGATGAAGTCCACGCCCTTGACCGCCGCTTTCGGGTCTTCGGTGAGGGTGATGCGCGCGCCGCTTTCTTCGGCGTACTGATGGCAGCGCTGCACCAGGTCGTCATGGGGCCATAGTGCCTTCGGCGCGCAGATACGCACGTCCATGCCGAGCTTGGCGCCGATCAGCAGCAACGAGTTGCCCATATTGTTGCGAGCATCGCCCAGGTACGCGTAGCTGATCTCATGGATCGGCTTGTCGGCGTGCTCGCGCATGGTCAGCACGTCGGCGATCATTTGCGTGGGGTGATATTCATCGGTCAGACCGTTGAACACCGGGACGCCGGCGAACTTCGCCAGCTCTTCGACGATTTCCTGCTTGAAGCCCCGATACTCGATGGCGTCGTACATGCGCCCGAGCACACGGGCGGTGTCCTTCATGCTTTCCTTGTGGCCGATCTGCGATGAGTTGGGGTCGATGTAGGTGACGTTGGCGCCCTGGTCGTAGGCCGCCACCTCAAACGCGCAACGGGTGCGGGTCGAGGTTTTTTCGAAAATCAGCGCAATGTTGTTGCCTTTGAGGTGCTGCTGTTCGGTGCCGGTGTACTTGGCTCGCTTGAGGTCGCGGGACAGGTCCAGCAAGTAGCGCAGTTCGCGGGGGGTGTGGTGTTCCAGGCTGAGCAGGCTACGGTTGTGGATGTTGAACGCCATGATGGATCTCCTCGGGTTTCGGTTATCCCCTGGGCGGTGTCCGGTCAACACCGACCCAGGCGCAGAAGTCAGTAGTCGATCGGGTCGCGGATGATCGGGCAGGTCATGCAATGGCCGCCGCCGCGACCTCGTCCCAGTTCGCTGGCGCTGATGGTGATGACCTCCACCCCGGCCTTGCGCAGTAAGGTGTTGGTGTAGGTGTTGCGGTCATAGCCAATCACCACCCCCGGCTCCAGAGCCACCACGTTGTTGCCGTCGTCCCATTGCTCGCGTTCGGCGGCGAAGCTGTTGCCGCCGGTTTCCACCACGCGCAGTGCCGGCAGTTGCAAGGCCGCTGCGACCGTGTCGAGAAAGCTGCCTTCTTCACGACGCACGTCGATGCCACCGGGCTTGCTTTCGTCGGGGCGCAGGGAGAACGCGACGATCTGGCTGACCACTTCGGGGAAAATCGTCACCAGGTCGCGGTCGCAGAAGCTGAACACGGTGTCCAGGTGCATGGCGGCGCGAGACTTCGGCAAACCGGCGACGATCACCCGCTCCACGGCCTTATGCTTGAACAGGTTCAGCGCGAGCTGGCCGATGGCCTGGCGGGACGAGCGTTCGCCCATGCCGATCAGTACTACGCCATTGCCGATGGGCATCACGTCGCCGCCTTCGAGGGTGGCGCTGCCGTGGTCCAGATCCGGGTTGCCGTACCAGATCTGGAAGTCGGCGTGGGTGAACTCGGGGTGGAATTTGTAGATGGCGGTGGTCAGCAGGGTTTCCTGGCGGCGGGCCGGCCAGTACATCGGGTTTAGGGTGACGCCGCCGTAGATCCAGCAGGTGGTGTCGCGGGTGAACTGGGTGTTGGGTAGCGGCGCCAGGATGAAGCTGGAGTGCCCGAGAAAATCGCGGAACATCTGAATGGTTTTGCCACCGAAGCTGTCGGGCAGGTCATCGGCGCAAACCCCACCGATCAGGAATTCGGCGATCCGGCGCGGTTCCAGGCTGCGCAACCACGAACCGACTTCATTCACCAGGCCCAGGCCTACCGAGTCGGCGGTGATCTTGCGGTGCAGGATCCAGTCCAGGGCTTCGGGAATGGCGACGATGTCGGTCAGCAGGTTGTGCATTTCCAGTACGTCGATGCCGCGCTCGCGCATCTTGGTGACGAAATCAAAATGGTCGCGCTTGGCCTGGTTGACCCACAGCACGTCATCGAACAGCAGTTCATCGCAGTTGTCCGGGGTCAGTCGCTGATGGGCCAGGCCTGGGGAGCAGACCATGACTTTGCGCAATCTACCGGCTTCGGAATGAACGCCGTACTTCACTTTTTCCGTGGTCATTGGATGTTCTCCGTTGAGATCGTCAGCCTGTTACAAGGTCAGGAAGCCGTCGTAGAGGCCATAGGCAGCCACCAGGGCGCCCACCACCACGGCGGCAAAAATCAGTTTCTCGACTGAGGTGAATACCGGTTTGCCCACCTCGCGCCGGGCCTTGGCAAACAGGATCGCGCCAGGGGCGTAGAGCAGGGCGGAGAGCAGCAGGTATTTGATCCCGCCGGCGTACAGCAGCCACACCGCATAGATCAGGGCGATGGCGCCGATGAACAGGTCCTTGCGGCGTTCGGCCAGGGCGTTTTCATAGGTTTCGCCCCGCACCGCCAACAGCAGCGCGTAAGCCGCCGACCACAGGTACGGCACAAGAATCATCGAGGTGGCGAGGTAGATCAGTGACAGATAGGTGCTGGCCGAAAACAGGGTGACGATCAGGAACAGCTGCACCATTGCGTTGGTCAGCCACAAGGCGTTGGCCGGGACGTGATTGGCATTTTCGCGACGCAGGAACGCCGGCATGGTGTGGTCCCGGGCGGCGGCGAACATGATCTCGGCGCACAGCAGCACCCAGGACAAGAGGGCGCCGAGCAGCGAAATGATCAGGCCGACGCTGATCAGCACCGCGCCCCAATGGCCCACCACATGCTCCAGCACCGCCGCCATGGAAGGGTTTTGCAGTTTCGCCAGTTCCGGCTGGGTCATGATCCCCAGCGACAGCACATTCACCAGGACCAGGAACAGCAGCACGGTAATGAACCCGATCACTGTGGCCTTGCCCACGTCCGAGCGTTTCTCGGCGCGGGCGGAAAAAATGCTCGCGCCCTCGATGCCGATGAAGACCCAGACGGTGACCAGCATCATGTGCCGGACCTGGTTCATCACACTGCCCAGGTCCGGGTTGTTCACGCCCCAGATGTCGGCGGTGAAAACGTCGAGCTTGAACGCGAACACTGCGATCAGCACGAACAACGCCAGCGGCACGACCTTGGCAACCGTGGTCACCAGGTTGATGAACGCGGCTTCCTTGATACCGCGCAGCACCAGCCAATGCACGGCCCACAGCAGGGCCGAGGCGCCGACCACCGCTGCAACCGTGTTGCCTTCACCAAACACCGGGAAGAAAAAGCCCAAGGTGCTGAACAGCAGCACGAAGTAGCCGACGTTGCCCAGCCAGGCGCTGATCCAGTAGCCCCAGGCCGATGAGAAACCCATGTAGTCACCGAACCCGGCCTTGGCGTAGGCGTACACGCCGCCGTCCAGGTCGGGCTTGCGATTGGCCAGGGTCTGGAACACGAACGCCAGGGTCAGCATGCCCACCGCGGTGATCGCCCAGCCAATCAGAATGGCGCCGACATCGGCACTGGCCGCCATGTTCTGCGGCAGGGAAAAGATCCCTCCGCCGATCATCGAACCCACGACCAGCGCGACCAGCGCACCCAAGTGAAGCTTTGCGGGGGTATCAGACATAGCATGACTCCGAGGCAGCAGAGGAGAGTCACAGCCTATGTCGGTTTTGCCTCGGGTTAGCTGACCCAGGTCAGCAGGCGCAGCTGATTACCACTGCGCTCGATGCGCCCCGAGCTCAGTTGCCGCCCGCGTCCACTGCAACGGTGTGCCGCTGATTTTCAGCGGTACCTGCAATCGGTGCGCGGGGCCCCACGGCGTCTGTTCCACCAGTAGGCCCTGATCGTCGTTGTCCTCGGGGCGAAGCGCGGCCTGGGCCCCCGGCCCCTGTTCGATCAACAGTTTTGCCGTGCGCGCCAGTGACAGGCGGGCAGAACCGCCTCGACCGTTCTCCAGACGCCGGGCCAGCAACACGAGGGTGCTGGCCGCCATCAGGTAGCCAGTGCCATGATCCAGCGCTTGCACCGGCAGTGGCGTTGGTTGGCTGGCCTGTTTCCAGGCCATGCCCGCCTCGGCGATGCCGCTGCTCATCTGCACCAGGCTGTCAAAGCCGCGACGGTTGCGCCATGGACCGTTCCAGCCGTAGGCGTTGAGGCTGACGTCGATCAGCCCCGGGTTCATGCCCCGACGCTGCTCGGCGTCAAGGCCCAGGCGCTCCAGAGCGTCTGCCCGATAGCCATGCAGGAGGACGTCGGCGTCCCTGAGCAAGGCTTCGAATACCGCACGATCATCAGGCCGATGCAGATCCAGGCGCGCACAGCGTTTGCCCAGGGTCACTTCCGGCACCACGCCGGGCTCGTTCCAGGTGGGCGGGTCGATACGCAGGACATCGGCGCCGAGCCCGGCCAGCAAGCGACTGGCAATGGGGCCCGCGAGCACCCGGGTCAGGTCCAGCACCTTGAGGCCGGCCAACGGCTGGGCCACGGATCCGAGCCAGGGCTTGTGCGCCGCCGTGTTGCTGGGGGTGAACTGCACCAGCGGCTCGGCGTTCACCGCTTGGCCTTGGGGATGAGCCTGCCATGCCTGCCACGAACGCATCTGGGCAGCGCACCCGCCTGCCTCGACCACGGCCTGTTCCAGTTCCGACTTGGGCCAGCGAGCGACCCGGCTCGCCATTTCGCTGCGATCAGCACACGGGCCGAGGACTTTTTCCGCTGCCAGTCGATGATGCGGTGCATTGGTATGTAGACGAATCCAGCCATCGGCGCAGGCATAGTCGCCGGCCACCGGGTCCCACAGTGGCGGTGGGTTCCAGCCGACCGGTCGTAGCGAGGTGGAGAACCAGAACGAGGCCAGGCGTCGGTCCACTTCGACCGATGGCCGGCGCCCGGTTTGCTGGTGGATGAGTTCGGCAGTCGCCTGGCCGGCAGCGGCGATGCTGGCGCAGGCCAGCTCCGTGACGGCGAACGCCGAGGGCAGGGCGCCTTCATCGGTGAAGGGGATCTGCGTGGTGGGCAGGCCGAGCGCGGCTTGCATGGACGTCAGCAGGTCAGTCATCGAAAGCCCTCCGCAAATGAGAGGGCGAGCATAGATCAAAAATCCGTCGGGGGCTGCTTCGCCGCCAAGCGCGGGCAAGAACCCGGCGCAGGTTCCGGTCGCGACCAGATCCACAGGTTGCCCAGACCCATGCCGGCCAGCGCCAGGTAGACCGGCCAGCCGTGGCCGAGCGCGGCCAGCATCACCCCGGCGCAGAGCAGCATGCTGACCGTGGCGGTAACCTTGGCCCGGCGCGGGATGGCCTTGCCGTTGCGCCAGTTGCGCAGCATCGGCCCGAACAGCCGGTGGTTCTCCAGCCAGGCGTTCAGGCGCGGCGAACTGCGGGTCGCGGCCCAGGCGGCGAGCAGGATGAATTCGGTCGTCGGCAGGCCCGGCACGACCAGGGCGACCAGGCCGATGGCGAGGCTGGTGTAGGCGATCAGGGTGAAGAGCAGGCGGGTGAGTTTTGAGGGGGAGCGGTTCATTTATCGTTGTTCGGGCGGGTTCATTCCCCTGTGGGAGCGAGCTTGCTCGCGATAGCGGTATATCAGGCGATATTACGGCGACTGACTCTCCGTCATCGCGAGCAAGCTCGCTCCCACAGGAGCGGGTGGTGGCCGGTCAGGCGCATTCAGTGGTGTAAGCATGCTCCAGCAACACTGTGAACCGGTTGAATGCATCCAGCGCACCTTTATCCGCCTCGGCTTCCTGCTGTGGGGTAAAGACCAGGCTATCGAGGGTTCGGGTAAAGGTTTTCCAACCTTCGGCGCGTCCGCCCGCCGGTTCGGCCAGGTGCCGGGCGCCGAAGGTTTCGCTCAACCCCAGGCCCACGGCGCGCTTGATCAGAAACGCCGCGCCGAGTTTCGAGCCTTCGGAGACGAACAGCCAGCCCAGGGCTTCGGCCTGGGTTGGGTTCTTCACCGCACCGGCCACGGGCGGCGGGATCTCGGTGTCCAGGTCTGCCAGGTCGGCCCTGGCCGCTTCGGCGCGGCAGCGGGCCGGCAGGTCGGGAATCAGGCTGGACAGCTGCGCGTCGTTGTACAGCGCCATCAGTTCCCACTGGAACAGGTATTGGGCCACCACGAAACGGGCGTAGCCGGCCAGTGTTTCGAAGGGGGCGTGGGCCTTGACCAGGGCATCGAGCCTGCTGTGGGGCTCGTGGGTGATCTGGTTCAGGCGTTGGGAGCGTAACGTTGATTGTGGGGTATTCATGGGAGCTCCTTAAGAGGAAAACAGGTATGTGATGACAAGACGAATCGCAGTCCATCGCACGGTGAGAACAGGATGCTTTTGTGGCGAGGGAGCAAGCTCCCTCGCCACAAAAGTTAACGAGCGCGTCCCTCAGATATCCCAAACCAGATTGACCGCGAAGTTGCGCCCCGGCGCGGTCAGGCGGTCGAGGTTGGCGGGGCTGATCACGGCGGCTTCGCCCACGCTGTCGTAGCCGCGCACGTCATCCCATCGCCAGTACTTCTTGTCGGTGAGGTTGTAGAGGCCGCCGCTGACGGTGATGTCGTCGGTCACTTTGTAGAATCCGGTCAGGTCGAGAATGCCGAAGCCTGGGGTCTTGAACTGGCGGCTGACGCCATCGGGCGAGTTGAAGTTGCTGTCGTCCACACGGTCCTTTTTCTTGACCAGGGTCCAGCTGAGCAGGGTGCCGTAATCGTCCTGGTCGTAGCCCAGGCCGAACACGCCGGTCAGCGGGTTGACGCTGTTGAGTGGTTCGCCGGTGTCGTTGTTGCGCCCGTAGGCGTAGGCCACCGAGCCTTGGGTGTACAGGCCCTGCGGCGCGCCGAACAGGTCCAGGTCGAGACGCCCCCGGACTTCGGCGCCCTTGATGGTGGCGTGCTTGATGTTGTTGCTCTGGAAGGTCAGTTGATCGGCGCCAGGGGTGATCGCGTCTTCGTTGATGAAGTCGCGGTACTGGTTGTAGAAGACCGCCATGTCGAACGAGCCATGATCGAAACGGCCACGCAGGCCGGTCTCGTAGCCTTTGCTTTTTTCCGGTTCCAGATCGGGGTTGGGTTCCACGCTGTAGCCGGTGCCAGGGTTATCGAAACGACCATAGAGCGCCTTGGCGGTCGGCGTACGGAAACCTTCGGCGTACTGGCCGTACCAGGTGTACTCATCGGTCAGGGCGTAGGTCAGGCCGAACTTGGGCGAGACTCGATGCCAGGTCTTGTCCTGGTCGCTGACTTCACCGGCCTGGGTCGGGTCGACGGTGTTGAGGAATGCCTCGGTCAGATGGGGCTTGAGGCGGGTGTAGTCGTAGCGCAGGCCCGGGATGAAGGTCCATTTTTGCCAACTGATCTGGTCCTGGGCGAACAGGCTGTAGGTATTGATGGTCGGGTCCGGGAAGTCGCTGGCTTTGGCCAGCACGTCAGTCGGGCTGATGGCACCGACAGCGCTGCAGCCGCGGCCAACCGCCAGGCACACGCCGTTGCCGCTGCGTGAGCCAGTGACTTTCTGTTGTTTGATCGTGGTGCCGTAGGTCAGCGCGTGATCGGTGCCGGCCATGCTGAAAGCCTTGTCCAGTTGCGCGTCGAAGACCCACTGTTTTTCTTCGTAGAGCGTCTCGCGGGTGCGCAGGACCCGGCGGGTAATCGGGAAGTAGAACTCGGCGGTGCTCTGGTCGGTCTTGGCGACCTGATGATTGAGGCTCCACTTCACGTGATCGGCCAGCAGGCTGTCGAGGGCGAAGCTGTGCTCCAGGCCGAAACGCTCGCGGGTGACGGTGTCGTTGCCGGTGCGCCACTGATACATGCCACCGGGCAGCACCGAGGTGGGGATCGTCGGGCGACCGTTGGCATAGGGACCGCCATAGGCGCTTTTCAGATCGACGTCGCGGTCGTCCTTGTACTTTTCGTAGACCAGGCCCAGGCGCGCGTCATCGCTGTAGTTCCACCCCAGTTTGGCCAGCACGTTGTTGGCGCGCACGTCTTCAGGGTTGGCGGCGGTGCGGTCCAGGCCGATGCCGTTGTGGCTGCCATAGGATTGGGTTTCGTGGCCGTCGCGCTGGCTGTAATGCAACAGGCCGTCCAGCGGCCCGCTGCGGCCGGCGACGGTGGCGGACTTGAGCCAGCTCTCATCGGCTGAGCTGTAGCCGCTCTTCAGGCGGGCGCCGACGTCCTGGCCCGGCTTGATGATGTCGTCCGGATCCAGGGTGAAGTAGCTGACCGCGCCGCCGATGGCGTTGCTGCCATACAGCACCGAGGCCGGGCCGCGCAGGATTTCCACGCGCTTGATGATTTCCGGGTCGACGTAGTTGCGCTGGGTCTTGGCGTAGGGGCCGTTGAAGAATCCACCCGGTACTTCCACGCCATCGATCTGGGTGAGGATCCGGTTACCGTCGATGCCGCGGATGTTATAGCCGCTGATGCCGCCACGCTGGCCGGCGCCCCCCACCGAGACGCCGGGCTCATAGCGCACCAGGTCCTTGAGGGTGTTGACGTTGTTGCGGTCCAGTGCCTGGCGCTCATGGACCGTGACGGTGCTCGGTACTTCGGTGATGTCCTGGGCCTGGCGGGTGGCGCTGATGGTCGTTTGTGGCAGGCTCATCACGCCGGCGGAGCTGCGCTTTTCCAGGACGACGCTATTGTCGCCCAGCTTGCGGTAGCTCAGGTCAGTCCCCACCAACAGGCGTTCCAGGGCTTTCTCAGGTGGCAGCGAGCCATTGACCCCCGGTGATGCGACGCCCTCGGCCAGTTCCGCCGGCAGGCCGACCTGCCAGCCGGTGACGACCGTGAAAGCGTTGAGCGCCGACACCAGGGGTTGCCGGGCGATGGAAAAGTTGTAGTCGCCCATGTTGCGTGCAGCAGGCTGAGCGTTGTCGGCGGCAAGGACATGAGGGGCCGTGCCGGCCAGCAGAATCGCAGCTGTCAGCAGGGACAGCGTGCAGGACGGGGCAAGGAACCGGCAGGTAAGGCGAGAGGACATCGATAGCGCTCCGTGTCGCATCTGTTATAGGTGCAGATTTTCATCAATGGATGAGAATCAATTGCATTGGCTATAACGAGACGAACCAGCGAAGCCTATCGAGTAAAAATAATTCTCATTTAGTTCAAAATCACCAGCGCCGGGAATTCCTGAAGCCGCGCGCGAGTGATGTGGGCCAGGGATCGGACTGCATCCAAGGGTTGGTCGAGGCGATAGTTACCGGTCACCGCGACGCTGGCCAGTTGTGGGTTGTTGTTGATGATCCAGCCGGGGTAATAGCGCCGCAGCTCGGCCAGCACCCGGCCCAGCGGCTGGTTCTCGAATACCAGCCGGCCCTGCACCCAGGCCAGCTCAGTGGCGGCGTCCAGGTGGGTCGGATGATCGAAGCCGTTGGGGCCGATGCGGATGCTTTCGCCGGCGGACAGGCGCACATGGCTGTCGTTGCGGGTGGCGCGCAGGTCCACATCGCCACGCTGGACCTGGACCTGGGTCACGCCGTCGAGGTAACGCATGGCAAACGTGGTATCGCTGACGCTGGCCGTGACCGGGCCGGCGTCGATTTCCAGAGGCAGGCTACGGCTGGCCGGCACTTCGAAAAATGCTTCGCCCCTGTAAAGGCGGGCCACGTGGCGCCGTTCGTTGAAGGTACTGGAGAACGCCGAGTCGGTGTTGAGCAGGACCCTGGAACCGTCTTCCAGTTGCAGGCGCTGGCGTTCACCGACGATGGTCAAGTGGTCGGCCCGCAATTGCAGCGGCAGGTCGCTGAAATTGAACAGGCCCAACAGCAATACCGCTGCCGTTGCCAGAGGTTTCCAGTGGGACCGCAAGCGTGACCACGCGGTGACCTTGGGCCTGGCCTCCAGCTGGCGGGCGCTTTCCAGCACCTGCGGACCGTTCCAGATCGCCTGGGCGCGGGCGAAGGCTTCGCCATGGCGCGGATCGGCCGCCAGCCAGGCTTCAAATTGCCGGGTCTGCTCCTCGCTGGGGCTTTCCAGCAGGATCAGCCAGTCCAGTGCCTGCTCCATGGCGTGGGCGGCGTCCGGCGTCGGCCCAGGGGCGTGGTGGTTGTCCGTCACGGTGGTTCCTCGCTGTGTCTGTGCACGGCTGTTTCGAATCAGGCTCGAGGGCGACCAAGATAAGCAGGGTCACCCGTCAACGCAATTGGCGGGAGCAATCCCGTGGGTTCAGTCACCTTCGAGGCCTTGGGCCGCGCCCACACAGATCGCCATGATCAGCTTCAGTTCCTTTTGCACGGTACTCAACGACACGCCCAGGCGTTCGGCGATGGCCTGGTAACCGTGACCGTGCAAGCGATTGAGGATGAAAATCTGCTGCTGGCGCGCACTCAGCGTTTGCAGGCTGACATTCAGGCGTTCGAGCAATTGCCCGGCATGGACCGCATCCTCGGCGCTGCTCTGGGAGACGGCCACGTTGTGGATCATTTCCTGGGGCACATCCTCCAGCAACGTCCGGGATTGGATACGCCGCGCGCGCAAATGATCGCGCGCCAGATTGCGCGCGGTCTGGAAGACAAATGGTTCGAGATGCTCGACGGGTCTTTCACCCAAAGCGCGGCTTACGCGCAGGTAGGTTTCCTGGAGCAGGTCTTCGGCGGTGCTGCGGTTGTTGACCATCTGCTCAAGGGTCCGCAGCAGGGGCGTGCGCTGGGCGAGGAAGACGTGGTGAAAGCGCGATTGACTCACGGTAGGGCCTGGTCCGGTTCGAGTAGATGATAATGATTGTCATCTGCTGAATGGGTCAAGCCTGGATTTGTAAGCGTTAAAAATCAACCAGTGGGAGCAAGCCTGCTCGCGATTGCAGCGTGGCAGTCAACCTTGGGCTGACTGATCAGGCGTAATCGCGAGCAGGCTCGCTCCCACAATGAGGGCTCAACAAACGTGTCGGGTCACTCGGCGTTACACAACGCCAGGCAGTTATCCAGCATGCGGTTGGAGAAGCCCCACTCGTTGTCATACCAGGCCAGTACCTTGAGCAGCTTGCCGCTGGACTTGGTGTGGTTGGCGTCGAAGATCGACGACAACGGGTTGTGGTTGAAGTCGCTGGAGACCAGCGGCAGCGTGTTGTAGCCGAGGATCTTCGAATGCTGGCTAGCATGGCGCAGCAGTTCGTTGACTTCCTCGGCCGACGCCTCGCGCTTGAGTTGCACGGTAAGGTCGACCAGCGACACGTTGATCACCGGCACGCGTACGGCCATGCCGGTCAGCTTGCCTGCCAGTTCCGGGAGCACCAGGCCCACCGCTTCGGCGGCGCCGGTCTTGCTCGGGATCATGTTCTGCGTCGCCGAGCGGGCGCGGTACGGGTCGCTGTGGTAGACGTCGGTCAGGTTCTGGTCGTTGGTGTAGGCATGGATAGTGGTCATCAGGCCGCTTTCGATGCCCAGCTCGCGGTGCAGCACCTGGGCCACCGGGGCCAGGCAGTTGGTGGTGCACGAGGCGTTGGAAATGATCTGGTGGGACTGGCGCAGGATGTCGTGGTTCACGCCGTACACCACGGTGGCATCGGCGCCCTTGGCCGGGGCCGAGATGATGACTTTGCGCGCGCCGGCACTGATGTGGGCGGCGGCCTTGGCCCGGTCGGTGAACAGACCGGTGCATTCGAACACCACGTCGATTTTTTCCGCAGCCCAGGGCAGCTCGGCCGGATTGCGGATGGCGCTGACTGAAATGCGGTCGCCATTAACCGTCAGGCTTTCGTGATCGTGCTGCACATCTGCATCAAAAGTGCCGTGGACGGTGTCGAACTTGAGCAGGTGAGCGTTGATTGCACTGTCGCCCAGGTCGTTGATGGCGACGATCTGCAAGTCGCGACGATAGCCTTGGGTATACAGTGCGCGGAGGACATTGCGGCCGATGCGGCCAAAACCATTGATTGCGATTCGAAGAGTCATTAACTGCGCCGCCATCGATTTGTTGTTGGAATTACAAGATTATTCGCATAAAAATAGAAAACAAGCCTTTTTGATGGCAATATTTTGTTTTATCTACAACGAGTGACCTGAATCAACTGGTCCGAATAGTCAAAAACCGTCCGTCGCCTGAGGCGCCGGGGGCTTTTGACCAGCATAGACAATCAGGTCGCCACACCCGTTAGCCTGGAGTTCTACACATGCATCCCCGCGTACTTGAGGTCACCGAACGGCTTATCGCCCGCAGCCGCGCCACGCGTCAGGCTTACCTTGCATTGATTCGCGGTGCAGCCAGCGACGGGCCGATGCGCGGCAAATTGCAGTGCGCCAACTTTGCCCATGGCGTGGCCGGTTGCGGCACGGAAGACAAGCATCATCTGCGGATGATGAACGCCGCCAACATCGCCATCGTGTCGTCCTATAACGACATGCTCTCGGCCCACCAGCCCTACGAAACCTTTCCGGAACAGATCAAGAAAGCCCTGCGCGAGATCGGCTCGGTCGGCCAGTTCGCCGGTGGCACGCCGGCCATGTGCGATGGCGTGACCCAGGGCGAGGCGGGGATGGAACTGAGCCTGCCGAGCCGCGAAGTGATCGCGATGTCCACGGCGGTGGCGCTGTCGCACAACATGTTCGATGGCGCGCTGATGCTCGGCATCTGCGACAAGATCGTCCCGGGCCTGATGATGGGCGCGCTGCGCTTCGGTCACTTGCCGACGATCTTCGTGCCCGGCGGGCCGATGGTCTCGGGTATTTCCAACAAGGAAAAAGCCGATGTGCGCCAGCGCTATGCAGAAGGCAAGGCGACCCGCGAGGAGCTGCTGGAATCGGAGATGAAGTCCTACCACAGCCCCGGTACCTGTACCTTCTACGGCACCGCCAACACCAACCAGCTGCTGATGGAAGTGATGGGCCTGCATTTGCCGGGCGCCTCGTTCGTCAATCCGAACACCCCTTTGCGTGATGCGCTGACTCGCGAAGCGGCGTTCCAGGTCACGCGTATGACCAAGCAGAGCGGCAACTTCATGCCCATCGGCGAAATCGTCGACGAGCGTGCGCTGGTCAATTCCATCGTCGCGCTGCACGCCACCGGCGGCTCCACCAACCACACCTTGCACATGCCGGCCATCGCCATGGCGGCCGGTATCCAACTGACCTGGCAGGACATGGCCGACCTCTCCGAGGTGGTGCCGACCCTGAGCCACGTCTACCCGAACGGCAAGGCCGACATCAACCACTTCCAGGCGGCGGGCGGCATGTCGTTCCTGATCCGAGAACTGCTGGAAGCCGGCCTGCTCCACGAGAACGTCAACACCGTGCTCGGTCACGGCCTGAGCCGCTACACCCAGGAGCCGTTCCTGGAAGATGGCAAGCTGGTGTGGCGCGACGGCCCGATCGAAAGCCTCGACGAGAACATCCTGCGTCCGGTGGCCCGGGCGTTTTCGCCGGAAGGCGGGCTGCGGGTGATGGAAGGCAACCTGGGGCGCGGCGTGATGAAAGTCTCCGCGGTCGCTCTGGAAAACCAGATCGTCGAAGCGCCGGCCATGGTGTTCCAGGACCAACAGGACCTGGCCGATGCGTTCAAGGCTGGCCTGTTGGAGAAGGATTTCGTTGCGGTGATGCGCTTCCAGGGGCCGCGCTCCAACGGTATGCCGGAGCTGCACAAGATGACGCCGTTCCTCGGCTCGTTGCAGGATCGCGGCTTCAAAGTGGCGCTGGTGACCGACGGGCGCATGTCCGGCGCGTCGGGGAAAATCCCGGCGGCGATCCACGTCAGCCCCGAAGCTTATGTCGGTGGCGCGTTGGCCCGGGTGCAGGAGGGCGATATCATCCGCGTCGACGGCGTCAAAGGCACCCTGGAACTGAAGGTGGACGCCGAGGAATTCGCCGCGCGCGAGCCGGCCAGGGGCCTGTTGGGTAACAACATCGGCACCGGTCGCGAGCTGTTCGGTTTCATGCGCATGGCTTTCAGCTCGGCGGAGCAGGGCGCCAGCGCCTTCACTTCTGCCCTGGAGACGCTTAATTGAAACTGGCTTTGGTCGGTGACATCGGTGGGACCAACGCACGCTTCGCGCTGTGGAAGAATCACAACCTGGAAAACATCCAGGTGCTGGCGACGGCGGATTACGCCTGTCCTGAAGACGCCATCAAGGTGTACTTGAGCGGCATGGGCATGGGGCCGGGCGCGATCGGTTCGGTGTGCCTGTCGGTGGCCGGTCCGGTGGGTGGCGATGTGTTTCGCTTCACCAACAATCACTGGCGCCTGAGCAACCTGGCGTTCTGCGAGACCTTGCAGGTGGAGAAGCTGTTGCTGGTCAACGACTTCTCGGCGATGGCCCTGGGCATGACCCGTTTGCGTCCCGATGAATACCGGGTCGTATGCGAGGGCACCCCGGAGCCGATGCGCCCGGCGGTGGTGATCGGTCCGGGCACCGGGCTCGGCGTCGGTACACTGCTGGATCTGGGCGAGGGCCGGTTCGCCGCGCTGCCGGGGGAGGGCGGCCACGTCGACCTGCCGATGAGCAGCCCGCGTGAAACCCAGCTCTGGCAACACATCTACAACGAGATCGGCCATGTCAGCGCCGAGACCGCCTTGAGCGGCAGCGGTTTGCCACGAGTGTACCGGGCGATTTGCGCGGTGGACGGCCATGAACCCGTGCTCGACACGCCGGAATCGATCACCGCTGCGGGCCTCGCCGGCGACCCGATCGCCCTGGAAGTGCTCGAACAGTTCTGCCGCTGGCTGGGCCGCGTGGCCGGCAATAACGTGCTGACGGTGGGCGGGCGCGGCGGTGTCTACATCGTCGGTGGGGTGATCCCGCGTTTCGCTGATTTTTTCCTCGAGAGCGGTTTTGCCCGGTGCTTCTCCGACAAGGGGTGCATGAGCGATTACTTCAAGGGCATTCCGGTCTGGCTGGTCACCGCCCCGTACTCCGGCTTGATGGGCGCGGGCGTGGCGTTGGAGCAGTCGGTACAAGTTTAAAATTTGTGAGGCCCTGTGGGAGCGGGCTTGCTCGCGAAAGCAGTGTGTCAGTCGACGAAAATGTTGAATGAAACCCTGCATTCGCGAGCAAGCCCGCTCCCACAAGGGGTAGTGGTGTTTATAGATCCGGCTCATCAGGCATAATCCGCCAATCCCACCAGCAAGGACGAGGCCCCGTGAGTTCAGTGAACAAATCGATTTTGTTGGTCGACGACGATCAGGAGATTCGCGAGCTGCTGGACACCTACCTCAGTCGCGCGGGTTTCCAAGTGCGCACTACGCCGGATGGCGCCGGGTTTCGCCAGGCGCTGAACGATGCGCCGAGCGACCTGGTGATTCTCGATGTGATGCTGCCGGACGAGGATGGCTTCAGCCTGTGTCGCTGGGTTCGCCAGCACCCGCGCCAGGCCCATGTGCCGATCATCATGCTCACCGCCAGTTCCGACGAAGCCGACCGAGTGATCGGCCTGGAGCTGGGGGCCGATGATTACCTGGGCAAGCCTTTCAGCCCGCGTGAACTGCAAGCGCGGATCAAGGCCTTGCTGCGTCGGGCGCAATTCGGCCAGGAACGCTCCGGCGGTGAAGTCCTGGCCTTTGACGAATGGCGCCTGGACATGGTCAGTCATCGACTGTTTCACGCCGACGGTGAGGAGGTGATTCTCTCCGGCGCAGACTTTGCCTTGCTCAAGCTGTTCCTCGATCATCCCCAGGAAATCCTTGACCGCGACACCATCGGCAACGCCACCCGCGGTCGTGAACTGATGCCCCTGGACCGGATCGTCGACATGGCGGTGAGTCGCCTGCGCCAGCGTCTGCGAGACACTGAGAAGCCACCGCGGCTGATTCGCACTGTGCGCGGCAGCGGTTATCAACTGGCGGCCACCGTGGTTGCCAGCAATGGGCACTGACTGGATCAGGAAAATAGCACGGCGGGTCCCGGTGCCGCGCTCGCTGCTCGGACGGATGCTGTTGCTGACCTTGCTGGTGGTGCTGTTCGCCCAGACCCTGTCCAGCGTGATCTGGGTCTCGCAACTGCGCGCCACCCAGCTCGAAGGCCTGGTTACCGCCGCCCGTAGCCTGGCCCATTCGATGACGGCCAGCGTCAGTTACCTGCGTTCGTTGCCGGTGGCGTATCGGCCGCTGGTGCTGGATCAATTGCGCAGCATGGGCGGCACGCGATTTGTCGTCACCCTCAACGACAAACCCCTGGGCATGGACGTGTTGCCGGTGACGCCGCGCAAGCTGGCCGTGCTCCAGGCGGTGGATGAGGTGTTGCGCCGCTCCCTGGGCAACAACGCCGACATCTCGGTGAAGTTCGTCAGTCCCGAGGACCTGCGGATCTTCAACGGCGGGCTGAAGCTCGACGAACTGCCGCGTTCCTGGGCGCACTACGCCTTGACGCTGGAACCGGTGAACCCACCGGTGCTGGTCACACAGATCCAGATGGCGCCCGGCGAATGGCTGTACATCGCCTCGTTGCTGCCCGAGCCCTACACCAGTCTTGAAGAACAGGACCTGCCCAAGCAGCAGGTCGGCTTCATCGTACTCACCAGTAGCCTGCTGTTGCTGTTCATCGGTTTGCTGGTGCATTGGCAGAGCCGGCCTCTCAAACGTCTGGCCCGCGTGGCGCGGGATATGTCCCTGGGCGCCGAAGTCGAACCGGTGGCCGAGGGCGGCGGCAGTGAAGTAGTGGAAGTGGGGCGAGCGTTCAATGCCATGCGCGAACGCATCAGCCGCTACCTGACTGAACGCAGCCAGTTGTTCAGTGCGATTTCCCATGATTTGCGCACGCCGATCACGCGGCTGCGGTTGCGCGTCGAGCTGTTGGAGGATGAGAACCTGCAGGCCAAGTTCGGCCGCGACCTGGACGAGCTGGAACTGTTGGTCAAGGGCGCGCTGCAATGCGTCAAGGACACCGACATCCATGAAAACATCGAGCCGGTAGACCTCAACCATGTACTCGAATGCCTGATCGAACCGTACCTGGCGCCCAACGGCAACGGCCGGGTGACGCTGGATGGCAGGGCGCTGGCGCCGTATCCCGGCAAGCCGCTGGCCCTCAAGCGCTGCATCGGCAACCTGATCGACAACGCCTTGAAGTACGGGCAGAACGCTCACCTGCACATCGATGACGATGAGACTGCATTCGTCCTGCACGTCGACGACGAAGGCCCGGGCGTACCGGAACAGCGTCTGGAGCAAGTCTTCGAACCGCACTTTCGCCTGGCCGGGCAACAGCAGGGGTATGGCCTGGGACTGGGCATCGCCCGCAACATCGCCCACAGCCATGGCGGCGAAGTGACCCTGCAAAACCTGCGTGAGGGTGGGTTGCGAGTGACGTTGCAGTTGCCTCGCAGTGCTGATTAGTCAGGCCGCGTTATCGTTAATCGCGAGCAGGCTCGCTCCCACAGTTGATTGAGTTGTTCGCAGATTTTGTGCGTGCCATCGAACCCTGTGGGAGCGAGCCTGCTCGCGATGGCATCAGCAGCTTCACCACCATTCCTAGGCCAAATGTCACAAGCTTGTGACATAACGCGCCCCTTTCGTTACCTGCCACCCGCCCCCCCTTGTTTAGACTCCCTCGCGTCAAAACAACAAAAAGGTCTTCCCCGATGAACACCTTCCAACCGGCGTTCAGCAGCTGGCTGAACGCTCCGGCCCACCAGCAATGGCTCGCTGCCGAAGGTTTGCGATTGCTGTCGTTTGCCAAGGCGTCGAAACTGCCGGACGGCTTTGGCAACCTCGACGACCAGGGTCGCCTGCCGCCCGATGCCCGGGCCGAGACCATGAACACCGCGCGCATGACCCACAGTTTCGCCATGGCGCACATCCAGGGCCTGCCGGGTTTTGCCGCACTGGTGGACCATGGTGTCCAGGCCCTCGGCGGCGCGTTGCGCGACGCCGAGCATGGCGGCTGGTTTGCCACGGCGCGGCCCCACGAGGATGGTGACGGCAAAGCCGCCTACCTGCACGCCTTCGTCGCCCTGGCCGCCAGCTCGGCAGTCATCGCCCGGCGCCCCGGCGCCCAGGCCTTGCTGGATGAAGCGGTGCGGATCATCGACAGGTATTTCTGGAGCGAAGAAGAAGGCGCACTGCGCGAGTCCTTCGCACGCGACTGGAGCGATGAGGAGGCCTATCGCGGCGCCAACAGCAACATGCACGCCACCGAAGCGTTCCTGGCCCTGGCCGACGCCACCGATGACCCGCGCTGGCTGGTTCGCGCCCTGCGCATCGTCGAACGGGTGATTCATGGTCACGCCGCCGCCAACGACTACTTGGTGGTTGAGCATTTCGACCGCCATTGGCAACCATTGCGCGAGTACAACCACGACAACCCGGCCGACGGCTTCCGCCCCTATGGCACCACCCCCGGCCACGGTTTCGAATGGGCGCGGCTGTTGCTGCATCTCGAAGCGGCGCGGGTGCAGGCCGGCATGCTGACGCCGGGCTGGCTGGTCCAGGACGCGCAGAAACTCTTCGAGCAGAACTGCCGCCACGGCTGGGATGTCGATGGTGCGCCCGGCATTGTCTACACCCTGGACTGGGATAATCGCGCCGTGGTCCGCCACCGCCTGCATTGGGTCCACGCCGAAGCCGCAGCGGCCGCCAGTGCCTTGCTCAAGCGCACCGGCGAGGCCAGTTACGAAGCCTGGTACCGGCAATTCTGGGAATTTTGTGAGTCGTATTTCATTGATCGCTGCAACGGCAGTTGGCGACACGAACTCGATCCGCAGAACCGCCCCAGCGCCGATATCTGGCCGGGCAAGCCGGACCTGTATCACGCCTGGCAGGCTGTGCTGATTCCACGCTTGCCCCTGGCACCGAGCATGGCGTCGGCCCTGGCGCAGTTATCCGGCACTTTGGCTGTGTAACCGTGTCGTGACATTTGCACGTCCCTTCGTTACCTGCGAAGGGATTCCCCCTGATTAGAATCCATGCAGCGCAAGCTCCAGGCTTGCATGCATAACAACAAGAAAGGTAATTCCAGATGAATGCGATTTCTCGCCTCGCTACTGTCATTTCTCTTGCTTCCTTGCTTCCCGTCGCAGCATTCCCTGTCAGCACCCTGGCCGCCGAATCCAAAGGTTCCGTGGAAGTCGTCCACTGGTGGACGTCGGGTGGCGAAAAAGCCGCGGTCGATGTGCTCAAGGCCCAGGTAGAAAAAGATGGCTTTACCTGGAAGGACGGTGCTGTCGCAGGGGGTGGCGGTTCCACTGCCATGACCGTGCTCAAGAGCCGTGCCGTAGCCGGCAACCCACCGGGCGTCGCCCAGATCAAAGGCCCGGACATCCAGGAATGGGCGTCCACCGGGCTGCTCGACAGTGACGTCCTCAAAGACGTTGCCAAGGAAGAGAAGTGGGACAGCCTGCTCGACAAGAAAGTCTCCGACACCGTGAAGTACGACGGTGACTACGTGGCCGTGCCGGTGAACATCCACCGCGTCAACTGGCTGTGGATCAACCCGGAAGTCTTCAAGAAAGCCGGCATCACGAAAAACCCGACCACCCTCGAAGAGTTCTATGCCGCTGGCGACAAACTGAAGGCGGCGGGCTTCATTGCGCTCGCCCATGGTGGTCAGCCTTGGCAGGACAGTACCGTGTTCGAAGCGGTGGTGCTTTCGGTGATGGGCGCCGAGGGATACAAGAAAGCCCTGGTTGATTTGGACAACAAGGCCCTGACCGGTCCGGAAATGGTCAAGGCGCTGACCGAGCTGAAGAAAGTCGCGACCTACATGGACGACGACGGCAAGGGCCAGGACTGGAACCTGGAAGCGGCCAAGGTCATCAACGGTAAGGCCGGCATGCAGATCATGGGCGACTGGGCCAAGAGCGAATGGACCGCGGCCAAGAAAGTTGCCGGCAAGGACTACGAGTGCGTCGCCTTCCCGGGCACCGACAAGGCCTTCACCTACAACATCGACTCCCTGGCGGTATTCAAGCAGAAGGACAAGGGCACCTCGGCCGGTCAGCAGGACATTGCCAAGGTTGTGCTGGGTGAGAACTTCCAGAAAGTCTTCAGCATCAACAAAGGCTCGATTCCGGTGCGCAACGACATGCTGGCCGACATGGCCAAGTATGGGTTCGATTCCTGCGCCCAGACCGCGGCCAAGGACTTCCTGGCGGACGCCAAGTCCGGCGGCCTGCAACCGAGCATGGCGCACAACATGGCGACCACGCTGGCGGTGCAGGGTGCGTTCTTTGACGTGGTGACCAACTACATCAACGACCCGAAAGCCGACCCGGCCGATGCCGCCAAGAAACTCGGTGCGGCGGTTCAGTCGGCCAAATAAGAGCAGCTGCAAGCTACAAGCTGCAAGCTGCAAGGTGTGTTTGAGCTTGCAGCTTGCAGCTCGGGGCTTGTAGCTGCCCCTAATCTATCTTTGTACTGGATCTTCCCATGAGTTCTGTTGCTGTGTTCAGCAAGGCCTCGCCGTTCGATGCGCTGCAACGCTGGCTGCCAAAACTGGTGCTGGCGCCGAGCATGTTCATCGTGCTGGTGGGCTTCTATGGCTATATCTTGTGGACGTTCGTGCTGTCGTTCACCACCTCGACCTTCTTGCCGAACTACAAATGGGCTGGCCTGGCGCAATATGCGCGTCTGCTGGACAACGATCGCTGGTGGGTGGCGAGCAAGAACCTCGCCGTGTTCGGCGGCATGTTCATTGGCATCACCCTGGTGATCGGCGTGTTGCTGGCGGTGTTCCTCGACCAGCGCATCCGCCGCGAAGGCTTCATCCGCACCATTTACCTGTACCCGATGGCGCTCTCGATGATCGTCACCGGTACTGCCTGGAAATGGCTGCTCAACCCGGGCATGGGCCTGGACAAATTGCTGCGTGACTGGGGTTGGGAAGGCTTCCGCCTGGACTGGCTGATCGATCCGGACCGCGTGGTGTACTGCCTGGTGATCGCGGCGGTGTGGCAAGCGTCGGGCTTCATCATGGCGATGTTCCTGGCCGGCCTGCGGGGTGTCGATCAATCGATCATCCGTGCCGCACAAATCGACGGCGCGAGCATGCCGCGCATCTACCTCAAGGTGGTGCTGCCCAGCCTGCGTCCGGTGTTCTTCAGCGCCGTGATGATCCTGGCGCACATCGCGATCAAGAGTTTCGACCTGGTGGCGGCAATGACTGCCGGTGGCCCGGGTTATTCCTCCGACCTGCCGGCGATGTTCATGTACTCCTTCACGTTCAGTCGTGGCCAGATGGGCATGGGCTCGGCCAGCGCAATCCTGATGCTCGGTGCGATTCTCGCGATCATCGTGCCTTACCTGTACTCCGAGCTGAGGACCAAGCGTCATGACTAGTCTCGCCGCCAAACCTTCCATCAGCCTGAGTCGCATCGCGATCTACGCGGTGCTGATCCTCGCCGTGTTGCTGTACCTGGTGCCGTTGGTGGTCATGCTGTTGACCAGCTTCAAGACCCCGGAAGACATCAGTACCGGCAACCTGTTGAGCTGGCCGACCGTGGTCAGTGGCATTGGCTGGGTCAAGGCCTGGGCCACGGTGGACGGCTACTTCTGGAACTCGATCAAGATTACCGTCCCGGCGGTGCTGATCTCCACCGCCATCGGTGCGTTGAACGGCTACGTGTTGTCGATGTGGCGCTTCCGCGGTTCGCAGTTGTTCTTCGGGCTGCTGCTGTTCGGCTGCTTCCTGCCGTTCCAGACCGTGCTGCTGCCGGCGTCGTTCACCCTCGGCAAGATGGGCCTGGCCAGTACCACCACCGGCCTGGTGTTCGTGCACGTGGTCTACGGCCTGGCGTTCACCACACTGTTCTTCCGTAACTACTACGTGAGCATTCCCGATGCGCTGGTCAAGGCTGCACGCCTGGACGGTGCGGGGTTCTTCACCATCTTCCGGCGGATCATCCTGCCGATGTCGACACCGATCATCATGGTCTGCCTGATCTGGCAGTTCACCCAGATCTGGAACGACTTCCTGTTCGGCGTGGTGTTCTCCAGCGGCGATTCCCAGCCGATCACGGTGGCGTTGAACAACCTGGTCAACACCAGCACCGGGGCCAAGGAATACAACGTTGATATGGCGGCGGCGATGATCGCCGGGCTGCCGACCCTGCTGGTCTATGTAGTGGCAGGCAAGTATTTCGTGCGCGGCCTGACGGCCGGCGCAGTCAAGGGGTAATCATGGCAACGCTCGAACTTCGCAATGTAAACAAGACTTATGGTGCCGGCCTGCCGGATACCCTGAAGAACATCGAGTTGTCGATCAAGGACGGTGAGTTCCTGATCCTGGTCGGTCCTTCCGGTTGCGGCAAGTCGACACTGATGAACTGCATCGCCGGTCTGGAAACCATCACCGGCGGCGCGATCATGATCGGCGACCAGGACGTCAGCGGCATGAGCCCCAAGGATCGCGACATCGCGATGGTGTTCCAGTCCTACGCGCTGTACCCGACCATGAGCGTGCGCGAGAACATCGAGTTCGGCTTGAAGATCCGCAAGATGAGCCAGTCGGCAATTGACGAAGAAGTCACCCGCGTGGCCAAGCTGTTGCAGATCGAACACCTGCTCAACCGCAAGCCCGGCCAACTGTCCGGCGGTCAGCAACAGCGCGTGGCCATGGGCCGGGCACTGGCGCGGCGGCCGAAGATTTATCTGTTCGACGAACCGCTGTCCAACCTCGACGCCAAGCTGCGGGTCGAGATGCGCACCGAAATGAAATTGATGCACCAGCGTCTGAAAACCACCACGGTCTACGTCACCCACGACCAGATCGAAGCCATGACCCTGGGCGACAAAGTGGCGGTGATGAAGGACGGGATCATCCAGCAGTTCGGTACGCCGAAGGACATCTACAACAACCCGGCCAACCTGTTCGTGGCGAGCTTCATCGGTTCGCCGCCGATGAACTTCATCCCGTTGCGCCTGCAACGCAAGGACGGTCGCCTGCTGGCGCTGCTCGACAGCGGCCAGGCCCGTTGCGAGTTGCCGCTGGGCATGCAGGACGCCGGCCTTGAAGACCGTGAAGTGATTCTCGGCTTGCGTCCGGAACAGATCGTGCTGGCCGGCAGCGAGCCCAACGGCTTGCCGACCATCCGCGCTGAAGTCCAGGTCACCGAGCCGACCGGGCCGGACACCCTGGTATTTGTCAGTCTAAATGACACCAAGGTTTGCTGCCGCCTGGCGCCGGACGTTGCCCCGCAAGCAGGGGAAAATCTGACGCTTCAGTTCGACCCTCAAAAAGTATTACTATTTGATGCGCAAACGGGCGAGCGCCTGGGTGTGGCGGGTCAGACGCAAGCCCAGGAGCGAGCGCCGAACGTGGCGCAGTTCAAAGGCCGGTGAAGAAAAAATGTGGGTGTGGGCCTGCTCGCGATGACGGTATGCCTGCCGTCGTGCGGGTGAATGGCATACCGCTATCGCGAGCAGGCTCGCTCCCACAAAAAGAGGTATGCGGCGGGTGGGGGACCATCCACCGCAATCGTTGTAAACCGCGTTAGAAAAAATAAAAACAGTTCATAACAATAAAGACGAGGATGTAGGGATGAAGAAGAGAAACAACGCCCAGCTCATCTGCCAGTTGTCAGCCGTTGCGGCGATGATGCTGGTGGGTAGCGCACAGGCTGACGACGCGTTCAGTTCCAATTCGAAATGGATGACGGGCGATTGGGGTGGCGAGCGGACCAAGCTGATCGAGCAGGGTATCGACATCAAGGCCGACTACGTCGGGGAAGTGGGCGGCAACCTGCACGGTGGCTACAACAACGACAAGACTGCGCGTTATTCCGACCAGTTCGGTCTGGGTGTAGCGCTGGATCTGCAAAAATTGTGGGGCTGGGATAACACCCAGGCCAAGATCCAACTGACCAATCGTAACGGCCAGAACATCTCCAACGACCGCGTTGGTGATCCACGTGCCGGCACCTTGAGCTCTTCCCAGGAAGTCTACGGCCGTGGTCACATGGTCCGTCTGACCCAGTTGTGGATCAAGCACCAGTTCCTCGACGGCAAGCTGGACGTCAAGGCCGGTTACTTCGGTGAAGGCGAAGACTTCAACACCTTCCCGTGCGAATTCCAGAACCTGGCGTTCTGCGGCTCCCAGGTGGGTAACTGGGCGACCAACATCTGGTACAACTGGCCAGTCAGCCAGGCCGCGATCCGCGTGAAGTACAACCTCACCCCTGAGTTCTATGCGCAGATCGGTGCCTACAACCAGAACCCTTCGCAGCTGGAGCACGGCAACGGCTTCAAGCTCAGCGGCAGCGGTACCAAGGGCACCGTGATCCCGGTCGAGCTGGTCTGGTCGCCGAAGGTCAACAGCCTGCCGGGCGAATACCGCGTCGGTTACTACAAGAGCACGGCCGATGCCAATGACGTGCGCGAAGACGACAACGGCGACGACGCCGCGACCACCGGTAACGCCTACCGCAGCCACAACAGCAAGCACGGCTACTGGTTCGTGGCGCAACAACAACTCACCACCCACAACGGTGATGCGTCCCGCGGTCTGAACATCGCTGCCAACGCGACCTTCCACGACAAGGACACCAACGTCGTCGACAACTACCAGTCGTTGATGTTCGTGTACAAAGGGCCGTTCGACGCGCGTCCAAAAGATGACATCGGCATCGGTTTCGCGCGCATTCATGTCAACGATGACGTGAAGAAAAACGCTGAGCTGACCAACGCCGCCAACGGTGTGGCTGACTATGAGAATCCGCTGTTCTCTCCGTTGCGCGACACCGAGTACAACTACGAGCTCAACTATGGGGTCCACGTGACCGACTGGCTGACCGTACGGCCTAACCTGCAATACATCACTCACCCAGGTGGTGTGGATGAAGTCGACAACGCGCTGGTGGCCGGCCTGAAAATTCAGTCGGTGTTCTAACACTGTTGCGATAAGCTCCTCTCTATGTGCGCATATTTGCGGACAGCCAAGGCTGTCCGCTTTTTTTTGGGGAGCACTCAATAGTTTGGTCGGACACCGAGCGCTGTGGCGAGGGAGCTTGCTCCCGCTGGGTTGCGAAGCGACCCCAAAACCATTCACTGCGGTGCGTCAGCCAGACCGCATTTGCCTCGTTTACGACTGCTTCGCAGTCGAGCGGGAGCAAGCTCCCTCGCCACAAAAGAGCGCGTCGCGAACAGATGAGCAATTCAATGATTTCCAGGACCGTGGCCCATGCATGAGCATCCGCTACAACGCTTTTTCAAATCCCTGCGCGAGCGCCCGGTGTTTGCGTGGGAGCGCTATCGGCAGCGCGATGTGCTGGTGATCGATCATCCGCTGTGCCAGGCGGTGTTCAGTCGCCAGGGCGCGCAGTTGCTGCACTTTCAGCCGCGCGGACAGAAGCCTTGGTTGTGGTGCGCCGCCAAATGGCCGCAGGTCGGCGCGATACGTGGCGGGGTGCCGGTGTGCTGGCCGTGGTATGGGCGTCATCCCAGCGAGAATGCCTGGCCTTCCCATGGCTGGGCGCGCTTGATCGACTGGAAGCTGCTCGACAGTCGCAGCGACGACGACGGCGTGCACCTGCACTGGCAATTGCAGTTGTGCGATTGGCAGGTGGACCTGCATGCGGACCTGGGTGCACGCATGGAACTGCGCCTGAGCACCGAGCATCAGGACAGTCTGCCTTGCCAGTTGAGCCAGGCGTTGCATGCCTATTGGCGTATTGGTGACGTCGGTGAGGTAGCGCTGTCTGGGCTTGAGGGCGCGCAGGGTTATGACCATCTGAACCGTGCGGTTTGCCAGCAGGAAGGTGAGTTGCGGGTCGACGGTGGTTGTCAGCGGGTGTTCCAGCACGAAGGAGAGTTGCAGCTCAAGGACCACGCCTGGCAGCGCCAATTGTGCATCGACACCGGCGACAGCGCCGACACCGTGGTGTGGCATCCCGGCGCCCGACCGTTGCTGGGGGTGAGTTGGGATGAGGTCAATGAGTTCGTGTGTGTCGAGGCGGCCAGTGGCGGCACGGACAGCCTGTGCCTGGCGCCGGGGGAGCGGGCGCACCTGAGTTTGCAGGCGTGGGCGGGGGTTTAGCTCTGGAGGGTGGGTGAGGCTGCCGGCCCCATCGCGAGCAAGCTCGCTCCCACAGGGGGTTGTGAACGCCAAAGACCCAGTGTGGGAGCGAGCTTGCTCGCGATGACGGCTTGTCAGGCCATAAAGCCCTCACGTCGAATCAATTGAACTCATCCCCCACCGGATACCGGCTGGCGTTCAGGCTTTCCTTGATCTTGCGCAGGTGCGGCTGGAAGTCCACGCCCCGGCGCAGGGTCATGCCGGTTGCGAGCACATCCAGCACGGTGAGCTGGATGATCCGCGAGGTCATCGGCATGTAGATGTCGGTGTCCTCGGGCAGCGGAATGTTCAGGCTCAGGGTGCTGGCCTTGGCCAGCGGCGAGTTTTCGGCGGTCAGGCCCAGTACCGAAGCGCCGTTTTCCCGGGCGATGCGCGCCACTTCCACCAGTTCGCGGGTGCGCCCGGTGTAGGAAATGATCACGAATAGCTCACCCGTATGGGCCACCGACGCGATCATCCGTTGCATCAGCACGTCGGCGTGGGCGGTCACCGCCAGGTTGAAGCGGAAAAACTTGTGCTGGGCATCCAGCGCCACCGGAGCCGAGGCGCCGAGGCCGAAGAAGTGGATCTGCCGCGCCTGGATCAGCAGATCGACGGCACGGCTGATCAAATTTGGATCAAGGGCCTGGCAGGCGCTGTCCAACGAAGCAATGGCACTGCCAAAGATTTTCTGGGTGTAGGCCTGCGGGTTGTCGTCGGCTTCTACCGCACGGCTCACATAAGCGGCGCCACTGGCCAGGCTCTGGGCCAGTTGCAACTTCAGTTCCGGGTAACCGCTGACGCCGAACGAGCGGCAGAAACGGTTGACCGTGGGTTCGCTGACCGACGCGGCCTGGGCGAGGGCGGCAATGCTGAAACGGGTGGCCTGCTGTGGGTTGAGCAGGATCACCTCGGCCACCTTGCGTTCGGCCTTGTTCAGGTCTTCAAGGCGACTCTGGATCTGCTCCAGTAAATTTCGCACGCGGTCCATACAAGATTCCTAGAAAGACGGGTCTTTGATACGACCCTTTGCGGTGGCCTATCCTACTGTTGGCTCCGGCGGACCACCACTCGGAATCGGTATTTTCGGAAAATGTTGTGGTTATTACTACATTTTTCCTTGAGTGATACCTTGAAAAAAGGTATTTGTAGCTTAACTTGATAAAAGAACAAACATCATGCATTCGATTACGGTTGAGCCGTGCACCTTTGCCTTGTTCGGCGCCTTGGGCGACCTGGCCTTGCGCAAGCTGTTTCCCGCCCTTTATCAACTTGACGGCGCCGGCCTTCTGCATGAGCAGACGCGGATCATCGCGCTGGCCCGTGAGCCCGGTAGCGAGCAGCAGCACCTGACGTTCATCGCCACTGAATTGCGCCGCTACGTGGGCGACAAGGACCTGGACGAGGCCGTACTCGAACGCTTCCTGGGCCGACTGACCTACCTGCATGTGGACTTCCTCAAGGCCGACGATTACGTCGCCCTGGCCGAGCTGGCCGGCTCGGCCCCGCAAGTCATCGCCTATTTCGCCACCCCGGCGGCGGTCTACGGGGCGATCTGCGAGAACCTGGCGAAGGTTGGCCTGAGCGAAAACACCCGCGTCGTGCTGGAAAAACCCATCGGCTCGGACCTGGAGTCGTCGCGCAAGGTCAACGACGCGGTGGCGCAGTTTTTCCCGGAAAACCGCACCTATCGCATCGACCACTACCTGGGCAAGGAAACCGTTCAGAACCTGATTGCGCTGCGGTTCGCCAACAGCCTGTTCGAAACCCAGTGGAACCAGAACTACATCTCCCACGTGGAAATCACCGTGGCCGAGAAGGTCGGCATCGAAGGCCGCTGGGGTTACTTCGACAAGGCCGGCCAACTGCGGGACATGATCCAGAACCACCTGCTGCAGTTGCTCTGCCTGATTGCCATGGACCCGCCGGCGGACCTTTCTGCCGACAGTATCCGTGACGAGAAGGTCAAGGTGCTCAAGGCCCTGGCGCCCATCAGCCCGGAAGGCCTTACCACCCAGGTGGTGCGCGGCCAATACATCGCCGGCCACAGCGAAGGCAAGGCGGTGCCGGGCTACCTGGAAGAGCCCAATTCCAATACACAGAGCGACACCGAGACTTTCGTTGCCCTGCGCGCCGACATCCGTAACTGGCGCTGGGCCGGGGTGCCGTTCTACCTGCGTACCGGCAAGCGCATGCCGCAGAAGCTGTCGCAGATCGTCATTCACTTCAAGGAACCGTCCCACTACATCTTCGCGCCGGAGCAACGCTTGCAGATCAGCAACAAGCTGATCATCCGCCTGCAACCGGACGAGGGCATTTCCTTGCGCGTGATGACCAAGGAGCAAGGCCTGGACAAGGGCATGCAGTTGCGCAGCGGTCCTTTGCAACTGAACTTTTCCGACACCTGGCGCAGCGCACGGATTCCCGATGCGTATGAGCGGCTGTTGCTGGAAGTCATGAACGGCAATCAGAACCTGTTTGTCCGTAAAGATGAAATCGAAGCCGCGTGGACGTGGTGTGACCAGTTGATCGCCGGTTGGAAGAAATCCGGCGATGCGCCCAAGCCGTACGCGGCCGGGTCCTGGGGGCCGATGAGCTCCATTGCACTGATCACGCGGGATGGGAGGTCGTGGTATGGCGATATCTGAACTGAAACTGCCCCAGGGTGTCAGCGCCCTGGAATTCAAGAGCCCGGTGTTGTTGGCCGAAGGGCTGGCATTGAAAGTGGCCGAACAACTGCGCGAGGCGATTGATGCGCGCGGCACGGCGGTGTTGGTGGTGTCTGGCGGTCGCAGCCCGGTGGCGTTTTTCCAGAGCCTGGCCAAGCAGGCGCTGGACTGGTCGAAAGTCGTGGTGAGTCTCGCCGACGAACGCTGGGTGCCGGTTGAACACGCCGACAGCAATGCCGGCCTGCTCAAGCGTTACCTGCTGCAAGGCCCGGCGGCCAAGGCGCAGTTCCTCAGCCTCTACAGCGCCAGTGCCAACCTGGAGGCTGCTGCCGAGCAGGCGGATCGTCTGCTGGCCGAATTGCCACCGATCGACGTGCTGATCCTGGGCATGGGCGACGACGGACACACCGCCTCGCTGTTCCCTGATAGCCCGAACCTGGCCCAGGCCCTGGACGCCAATGGTGAACGCCGTTGCTGGCCGATGCTGGCGCCGACCGTGCCGCACCAGCGCCTGACCATGAGTCGCGCCTTGCTGGCCTCTGCAAAACACAAAGTGCTGTCGATTTCCGGTCAGTCGAAATTGACCACCCTGAACGCTGCGGTGGCCGGTGACAATGTCGCCGAGATGCCGATCCGCGCGTTTTTGCAACCTACGTTAGAGATTTACTGGTGCCCATGAACCAAGGATCAGCCGCTATGACAAACCCATCCCCGACCGTTTCCATGGCGGACAAAGTTACTCTGATCGACAGCCTCTGCGCCAAGGCGCGGATCCTGCCGGTGATCACCATCGCCCGCGAACAGGACATCCTGCCGCTGGCCGATGCCCTGGCAGCAGGCGGTCTGACGGCGCTGGAAGTGACCTTGCGTTCCCAGTACGGCCTCAAGGCGATCCAGGTGTTGCGCGAGCAGCGTCCGGAGCTGGTAACGGGCGCCGGTACGGTGCTCGACCGCCACATGCTGGCGGCCGCCGAAGCTGCGGGTTCGCAGTTCATCGTCACCCCAGGCATCACCCGCGACCTGCTCGAAGCCAGCGTCTACAGCTCAATCCCGCTGCTGCCAGGTATCAGCAACGCCTCGGGCATCATGGAAGGCTACGGCCTGGGCTATCGCCGCTTCAAGCTGTTCCCGGCGGAAGTCAGTGGCGGCGTCGCGGCTATCAAGGCCCTGGGCGGTCCGTTTGGCGAAGTGAAATTCTGCCCGACCGGCGGCGTCGGCCCGGCCAATATCAAGAGCTACATGGCGTTGAAAAATGTGATGTGCGTGGGCGGTAGCTGGATGCTTGATCCGGAGTGGATCAAGAACGGCGACTGGGCCCGCATTCAGGAATGCACCGCCGAGGCTCTGGCGCTGCTGGACTGATTGACCGAATCTCGTTGGGTGTTCTACGGCTTTACGGTGCGCTTGGTCGGCGCACCGTTTTTTTTTGCCTGGAATAAATACCTATAGGATCACCCCTCCTCATCGTGGCGAGGGAGCTTGCTCCCGCTGGGCTGCGCAGCAGCCCCTTGGTAAGTTGACTCAGACAGGTCTGAAACACTGCGGTGTTTGGGTTTGGGGTTGCTTCGCAACCCAGCGGGAGCAAGCTCCCTCGCCACAGGGGGCTTATGTTCGGCTCAGTTCGATCAGCGCCTGGGTCAACCGCTTGATATCGCTTGCCAACGTAATCAACCCCGGCGTAATCCGAATGCACGGCCCGACGCTGGTCTGGCGCACTACTGTGAAAATCCCGTATTCGTTGAGCAACCGGTCGGCCATTGCCTGTTGGTCCGCGTGGTCAGTGAAGCGCATGGCAGTGATGCCGCAGTAGAGGCGCGGATCGTCCGGCGTCATGACTTCGATACCCGGTACATCGCGCACCGCACTGACCCACATGTCCCGCAGATAATTGAGCCGTGGCCCCTTGGCCAATGCACCGCCCAGGGCGCGGTGTTCTTCGAACACCAGCGGCAGGGTCAGCAGGGCAGGAATGTTGGGGGTGCTGTGGGGCGTGCGCGAACGAACGTCGGTGGCCGGGTAATGCCCTTCGTCCATGTCCGGGTCGATGTCGGCCAGCCGATGTGGGGCGATGTACATGAAGCCCAGGGCCAGAGGGCCGCCGATCCACTTCTGCAGGTTGAACCCGGCGAACTCGATGCCGAGTTTCTTCAGGTCAAAGTGAATCTGCCCCAGGGCATGGGCGCCGTCGAGAATGATATCGACGTCAAACGCCCGTGCGGTCTCTGCAATGGCCCGTACCGGCATCACCAACCCAGTGAGGTGGTTGACGTAGGTCAGCGCCATCAGCTTGAGGCGTGGGTAACGAATGAATGCTTCGCGGTAGGTGCTGACCAGACTGTCGTAGCTGGCGGGATGCTGGTGGATCAGTTCGATCACCTCCGCGCCCCGCTGGCGTGCCAGCCAGCGCATCGCGCTCTTGACCGACTCGTACTCCAGGTCGCAGATCAGCACCTGATCGCCTGGCTTGAGGCCGTTGTAATTACGGATCAGCGCCTGCAAGGCGTCTACCGCGCTGTTCGCCATCGCCACGCTGTCGGGTGAGGCGTGGATCAGCTGTGCCACCTGCCGGCGAATCGCTTCGCCATGTTCGCGGTCGAACTGCTGGCGCACGTACACCGAGTTACCACGATTGATGAACTCGATATTGCGCTGGTATTCCTCCACCACGGTGCGCGACATGCGACCGAAATAGCCATTCTCCAGATTCAGCGGTCCGTTGGGATCGACATCGTAGCGACCGACGAAGGTTTGCCAGAAGGCTTCATCGTGGGCGCGTAGGGTGTTTTCAGGCATGGGAAGACTCGGTCAGTGACGTGGTTTGGGCTTGCCGTGCTTGGCGCGCAATGGATCGAGCAGGTCTGACAGCCCGTTGTGGTCAATTTCCTGCATCAGCGCCAGCAAACCGCCCAGTTCTCCGTGGGGAAAACCTTCACGAGCGAACCAGTTCAGGTATGGACCAGGCAGGTCGGCGAGGATTCGCCCCTTGTATTTACCGAAGGGCATCTGGCGCGTGACCAGCAGTTCGAGCTTTTCCGGATTCATGGTGGACGTCTTGATTCAACCAGGTTTGAAAATACAGGCATTCTGCATGCAGGCCAATTGACAGATCATGCAAATAACGCGGATACAGATTTCTACTGATCGGCTATTTTGTTGATTTATAAGGATTTTTATTTTGATTCGGGGCTGGCATGGCCGATGCAATATTCCTTGCAGGTTTTTATTCACCAGCAAAGGAACTGAAAAATGACCGACATCACTAAAGAATCCATCTCCGTCTTGAACGACCTGATCGAGACCAGCAAGGATGGCCAGGAAGGGTTCAAGACCTGCGCTGAAGACATCAAGCATCCGGAACTCAAGGCGCTGTTCGTGAAACGTGCCACCGACTGCGCCACCGCTGCCGCCGAACTGCAAGCGGCCGTGCGTTCCCTGGGTGGCGACCCGGAGACCTCCACCAGTGTCGCCGGGGACCTGCACCGCCGCTGGGTGGACGTGAAGTCGATGTTCACCGGTAAGGACGAAGAAGCGGTGCTCAACGAAGCCGAGCGCGGTGAAGACCACGCCCTCAAGGCTTATCGCGAGGCGATCGATAAAATCAACAAGCACAACCTGGTAGGCATTCGTGATCTGGTTGAGCGTCAGTACCATGGCGTGCAGCGCAACCACGACCAGGTCAAGGCCCTGCGTAACCAGGCGCGCGCCAACTCTTAACCGCGCGTCGGTACAAAAAAACGCCAGCTCGCCTGGCGTTTTTTGTGGGTGCCTTAAACTGGATGGACAGAGTTGTGGCGGGGGAGCTTGCTCCCGCTGGGCTGCGCAGCAGCCCCAGAAAATCGAGGGTCGCTAAGCCGAGGCGTCGAACCGACCCAGCGGGAGCAAGCGCCCTCGCCACGTCAGAGCCATTCAGTAAAAGTGTGTTGTCAAATCCATCGTTAATCACCTCTGGACTGTAATAGTTAGCCAGCTAATAATTGCACCTGTCGACCGCCTCTATATCCAACTATTGTTAGCGCAACCCCATACGAGTCATACGCGTGTCCATTACCCTGCAGGCCTTGTTTGCCCCCGACCGCCTCGCTTTGCAGTTCGCCATCAAGACCGTGCTCGGCGGTGGACTGGCGTTGTGGCTGGCCTTGCGCTGGGGGCTGGAACAGCCATCGTGGGCGTTGATGACGGCGTTCATCGTGGCGCAACCGCTGTCCGGGATGGTGGTGCAGAAAGGGCTGGCGCGATTGCTCGGCACCCTGGTGGGCACGATCATGTCCGTGGTGTTCATGGCCCTATTCGCTCAGGCCCCGTGGTTGTTCCTGTTCGCGCTGGCGCTATGGCTGGGTCTTTGCACGGCCTGTTCGACGCTGTTGCGCAGCGCCTGGTCCTACTCGTTCGTGCTTGCCGGGTACACAGTGGCAATCATCGCCTTGCCGGCCATTTCCCATCCGCTGGGGGTGTTCGACCAGGCGGTCGCACGCTGCACCGAGATCAGCCTGGGGATCGTCTGCGCGACGGCGACCAGTGCCTTGCTCTGGCCGCTACGGGTCGAGCGGCAATTGGCTGGCCAGGCCCGTGCGGCCTGGGACAGTGGCATGCAGGCGGCGCGCGCCACGTTGGCCGGCGATGCGCAGGCGCGCAAGGGTCTGCTGGAAATCCTCGGCAAGATTGTCGCGGTAGATGCCCAGCGTGAGCACGCCTGGTTCGAAGGACGCCTGGGCCGTCAGCGTGCCCGAGCCATCAGCGGCTTGAGTCAGAAACTGTTGATGCTGCTGCGTATCTCCCGCTCGGTCCGTCGGCAATGGAAACAACTCCAGCCCGAAGAGGCCCAGGCCTTGCAACCGTGGATGAGCGAAGTGCAGCAGGCCCTCGACGCCGACGGCGCGACCCTGCAAGCCCTGCGGCCACGGGTGCTGGACGCTTCCCACGACCCCAATATCAGCCCGGCGCAAAGTTATTGCCTGGCACGGTTTGCCTTGCTGCTCGACACCGCCCTGGCTGCCTGCGCTGCACTGGCGGCGGTGCAGGAGGGCAGGGAAGCGGCGGACCCACCCCGGACGCTGACGCCCCACC
This sequence comes from Pseudomonas sp. SMV71, assembly GCF_052042015.1. Lineage (NCBI taxonomy): Bacteria > Pseudomonadati > Pseudomonadota > Gammaproteobacteria > Pseudomonadales > Pseudomonadaceae > Pseudomonas > Pseudomonas sp. SMV71. The sequence continues at coordinate 56,816 of NZ_JBKGGU010000022.1, forward strand.
GCGACCTGTCGCTGGCCATGGTCTTCGGCGCCCGCAGCGCCCTGGCATTCCTGGCGGTATCGTGCTTCTGGCTGGCCACCGCCTGGCCTGCTGCATCAGGCGCGCTGGTGCTCACCTGCGTGGTGTGCAGCCTGTTCGCCAGCCGCGAGAACGGCGCGCAGATTGGCATGAGTTTCATGCGCGGCATCCTATTGGCCGTGCCGACCGCATTTGTGATCGGCGAGATCGTGCTGCCACAGTGGAGCAGTTTCGCAATGCTTTGCCTGGCGATGGGCGTGCCGTTGTTCTTGGGTGCATTGGGAATGGCCAAACCGCCGATTTTCGCCACGGCCACTTCGTTCTGCCTGCATTTCATTGTCCTGGTGTCGCCGCTGAACCTTATGAAGTACGACGTCGCCGCGTTTTTCAACAATGCCCAGGCGATGGTGATCGGTGTCGGCGCGGCGGTGCTGGCGTTCAACCTGCTGATTCTGCGTAACCCGGCCTGGCACAGTCGTCGGCTGCTGGCGGCGACCCTCGACGATCTGGTGCGCCTGACCCATCGTAACCTGCGGGGCGCCGAAAGCTGGTTTGGCGGGCGCATGGCCGATCGCTTGCTGCAATTGGCGCGGCATTACCCAGAGTTGCCGGTGCAGGCACGCAGTCGTTGGGACGATGGCTTGCTCGGCCTGGACATCGGCGATGAGCTGCTGCACCTGCGCTTGAGCCTGGCTGTCGCCCAAGTGGCCGATAACCGCGCGCAACGCCGTTACTTCCAGGCACTGGAGCAGGTGCTCGAGCGCGGTCCGGCAGGCGAGCGAGCCGATGCGTTGGCATCGGCGAGCGCCGAGCTCCTGGACGTGTTGTCGGCCCAGCCTGCCAGCGACGCCCTGAAGCTGGCCCAGGGCGCGGTGGTCCAATTGCAGAACAGCTGGCGCGCCTGGTGCCGCCAGCACGAACCTGAACGACAGGAGCACAGCCATGGGCTTGCGTGAATGGTCGATTGGCGGAGTGTTGCTCAGCCCGTTCCTGATTTATGTGGTGCTGGCCTTGCTGGTGACCGGGGCGCTGCGCCTGTTGCTGAGCCTGGCGCCGGTCGGACGCTGGATCTGGCATGAGGCCTTGTTCGATTGCGCCTTGTATGTCTGCGTCTTGACTGTCATTACCGTGGTCCTCGGACCGCTATAGGAGTTGAACATGCGTACCTCCGTACGTGTCGCCGTCACGCTGTGCGTGGTGGCCGTGGCGATCTTCGCCGGGTTTCATCTATGGCAGTACTACATGCTCACGCCCTGGACCCGCGATGCGCGGATCCGGGCCGACGTCGTGGTGGTTGCGCCCGACGTGTCGGGGTGGGTGCGCGAACTCAAGGCGGTGGATAACCAGCAGGTGAAAGCCGGGGATCTGTTGCTGAGCATCGACCGCGAGCGCTTTGAAGCGGCGGTGGAAAAGGCGCGGGCAGTGGTTCAGACCCGTCAGCAACAACTGAGCCTGCGCGAGCATGAAGCCAGCCGTCGCGCGGCCCTGGGCCCACAGGCCATCAGCGCCGAGTTACGGGAAAACGCCCAGATCAACGCCGGCATCGCGCGGGGCGAACTGCGCGAAGCCCAGGCCGAGGCCAAGGTCGCCGAACTCAACCTGGCCCGCAGCCAGGTCCTGGCGCCACGCAGCGGTCATATCACCAACCTGCGCCTGGCCGAGGGTAACTACGTGAACGCCGGGCAACCGGTCATGGCACTGATCGACGATTCGACCTTCTACGTACAGGCCTATTTCGAAGAGACCAAGCTGCCGCGGATCCACGTGGGCGATCCGGTCAAGGTCTGGCTGATGAGCACCGATCATGCCTTGCAGGGGCATATCGAAAGCGTCAGCCGCGGCATCACCGACCGCAACACCAACCCCGATGCGCAGTTGCTGGCGGAAGTCGAGCCGACCTTCAGCTGGGTGCGTCTGGCCCAGCGGATTCCCGTGCGGATCAAGCTGGACAAGGTGCCGGAAGGGGTCAACCTGAGTGCCGGGATGACGGCGAGTGTGCAGGTGCAGGACGGTGCCCAATAGCTGGAACTATTGAACAACCCGTGGCGAGGGAGCTTGCTCCCGCTGGGCGCGCAGCGCCCTCAGGTGCGCCCGGCATTCCTGTCTGATCAGACGCAGTGCGTATGGCGACTGCTTCGCAGTCGAGCGGGAGCAAGCTCCCTCGCCACAGGGATTGTGCTCGATCAACCAATGCTGATCGGCGGCAATGTCGGCAGGGTCACGGTCTGTTGTTTGCGCGGTGCGAGGATTTCGGCTTCGCCGTCCACCACCAATTCATCGCGCTGGTTGAAGACGCGAGTGGCGATGCGCACGCGGAATTTCGGCAGCTTCTCGAGAATTTCCAGGCGCACGGTCAGGGTGTCGCCGATTTTCACCGGCTTCTGGAAGCTCATCTGCTGACCGATGTAGATGGTGCCCGGCCCAGGCAGCTCGCAAGCCACTGCCGCACTGATCAGTGCGCCACTGAACATCCCATGGGCGATGCGCTCCTTGAACATGCTGGCGGCGGCGAACTCGGCGTCCAGATGCACCGGGTTGTGGTCGCCCGACATCGCGGCGAACAGCTGGATGTCGCGCTCTTCGACGGTCTTGCTGTAGCTGGCGGTCTGGCCGATTTCGAGGGCTTCGTAAGGGATGTTGGTAACCTGGGTCATCTGTCTCAAATCCTGTGTCGGTAAAGGTAAACGCGGCCAACCTACTCGCTTCGTGGCGGCCGATTGTGGTTCAGGGCCCGGGCCATCCAGGCCAGCACATCGGCGGTCACTTCGGCGCGGTTGGTTTCATTGAACAATTCGTGGCGGGCCTGCGGGTAGATAGTCAATTGCAGGTGCCGGCTGCCGGCGGCGCGCAAAGCGTCCGCCAGATCCTTCAGACGCTTGCCTTCGCTCACCGGATCACATTCACCGCCCATCACCAGCAAAGGCAGGTCCGGATCGATCTGAGCGAGATTGGACGCTTTGCTGATTTGCTGCAACCCGCCGAGCAGGTCGATCCACAACTGATTGGTACAGCGAAATCCGCACAGCGGATCGTGGACGTATTTGTCGACTTCCGCCGGATCACGGCTGAGCCAGTCGAAGGGCGTGCGCGCAGGTTTGAATTTTTTGTTGAAACTGCCGAACGACAGCCACTCGATCAAGGCGCTGCGTCCCGTGGCACCCTGGCGTCGACGTTCGAAGCGGGCGATCAGGCGGGCGGCGCGATAGAGCGCCACCGGTTGAAAGTTCGAGCCGCTGAGGATCGCCCCGTGCAGGCTGGCGCTGTGGTGCAGCAGGTAACCCTGGGCGATATAACTGCCCATGCTATGGCCCAGCAGCACTATTGGTGTTTCGGGATGTTGCTGGCGGATGTGATGATTGAGGCTCGCCAGGTCGCCCACGACTTTGGCCCAGCCGTCCTGGTCGGCGTAGTGTCCGAAGATCGCGTTGTCGGCAGTGTGCCCGTGGCCGCGTAGGTCCGGGGCGTAGACGCCGTAGCCTTTTTCGCACAACGCCTGGGCCAGGCGTTCATAGCGGCCACTGTGTTCGGCCATGCCGTGGGCCAACATGACCACCGCAGACGGTGCGGTGTCCGGCAACCACTGGTTGACGTACAGACGGCTGTGGTCGGTCGCGGTCAGCATGCACGTTTGGTGGATCATGGTGGTTCCCTTTCCGAAGGCATACACAGAGGCGTACACAACGTCCTACGTAATCTCGCTGCATTGTATAGCCCATCCGCTGCGTCTCGCCTGATCAGGCTACGCCGAGGCAGGAAGATTCACACGATCTATGACGCCGCCTGCCATATTTGCCTGATTGGCCATAGCTGCTAGTGTCCCAGGAACGCCGCCTGTGCAAGCGTCACAGAAGCGGCCCGGATACGCTCAGGTAAGAGGATAAAAACAATGCAGCCTGATTTCTGGAATGACAAACGCCCGGCCGGCGTGCCGCTGGATATCGACCCGGCGGCCTACAAGTCGGTCATCGAGGTGTTCGAGCGTTCCTGCAAGAAATTCGCCGACCGTCCGGCGTTCAGCAACATGGGGGTGACCCTCACTTACGCCGAACTCGAACGCCATAGCGCAGCCTTCGCCGGTTATCTGCAAGCCCACACCGACCTGGCGCCCGGTGATCGTATCGCGGTGCAGATGCCCAACGTCCTGCAATACCCCATCGCGGTTTTCGGTGCCCTGCGCGCCGGGCTGATCGTGGTCAACACCAACCCGCTGTATACCCCGCGGGAAATGCGTCATCAGTTCAAGGATTCCGGTGCTCGGGCGCTGGTGTACATGAATCTGTTCGGCCAGAAAGTCCAGGAAGTGCTGCCCGATACCGACCTGCAATACCTGATCGAGGCGAAAATGGGCGACCTGATGCCCACCGCCAAGGGCTGGTTGGTCAACACCCTGGTGCGCAAGGTCAAGAAAATGGTTCCGGAGTATTCGCTGCCCCAGGCCATTTCCTTCAAGAGCACCCTGCGTCTCGGGCGTGGCCAGGCCATCCGACCGCTGAAGGTCAGCCTCGACGACATCGCCGTGCTGCAGTACACCGGTGGCACCACCGGGCTGGCGAAAGGGGCGATGCTGACCCACGGTAACCTGGTTGCCAACATGCAACAGGCCCGAGCGTGCCTGGGTCAGCTCGGTGATGACGGCCAGCCGCTGTTGCGCGAAGGCCAGGAGGTGATGATTGCGCCGTTGCCGCTGTACCACATCTATGCCTTCACCGCGAACTGCATGTGCATGATGGTCACCGGCAACCACAACGTGCTGATTACAAACCCGCGCGACATCGGCGGCTTCATCAAGGAACTGAAGAACTGGCGGTTCTCGCTGTTGCTGGGCCTGAACACTCTGTTCGTCGCACTGATGGACCATCCGGACTTCAAGACCCTGGATTTTTCCCACCTCAAGGTCACCAACTCCGGCGGGACCGCACTGGTCAAGGCCACTGCCGAACGCTGGAAGCAGCTCACCGGTTGCGGCATCACCGAAGGCTACGGCCTGACCGAAACCTCGCCGGTGGCGAGCGCCAATCCCTACGGCAACAAGACCCGGTTGGGGACGGTGGGGCTGCCGGTGCCGGGCACGCTGATGAAAGTGATCGACGACGACGGCGTCGAGCAGCCCTTGGGCGAGCGCGGCGAGCTGTGCATCAAGGGGCCACAGATCATGAAGGGTTACTGGAACAAACCGGAGGCCACCGCCGAAGTGCTGGACAGCGAAGGCTGGTTCAAATCCGGCGACATCGCGGTGATCGACCCGGACGGTTTCGTGCGCATCGTGGACCGCAAGAAAGACATGATCATCGTCTCGGGTTTCAACGTGTACCCCAACGAGATCGAAGACGTGGTCATGGCCCACCCCAAGGTCGCCAACTGCGCGGTCATCGGCGTCCCGGACGAGCGTTCCGGAGAGGCGGTCAAACTGTTCGTGGTGGCCCGTGAGGCAGGGGTGAGCCTTGAAGAACTGAAGGCCTACTGCAAGGAGAACTTCACCGGCTACAAGATTCCCAAGCACATCGTGCTACGTGAGTCGTTGCCCATGACACCGGTGGGCAAGATCCTGCGGCGGGAATTGCGGGATATCGCCTGACGCAAGCCCAACGAAACACTCTGTGGGAGCGAGCCTGCTCGCGATAGCGGTCCGTCAGCCAATTGTTGTGGCGCTGATCCACTGTTATCGCGAGCAGGCTCGCTCCCACAGGAGTTTTTGAGGTTGCATGAATCAGCGCTCTTTCAAACTCATTTTGCGGAGCTTAGAATTTTTACTCTAAAAATGACCATAAAATATTCTTGAGTCATTTTCGTGACTGTAGAGCCTATTTTGGCTCTAGGCGACCCTCGGCAAAGCTGCTACTCTCGGCGCGCTTTTGTGACTTCTCGGCCTTTATACAAGCCAGATTCACCATCGAACACACCAATAATAATCGCATCGAATGCGCTGAGAATTCGCGTTGCTGAGGAGTGGGCTTCCATGATTGAAGACTTTTGGAAGGATAAGTACCCAGCTGGAATTGCTGCCGACATCAATCCAGACGAGTATCCGAATATTCAGGCGGTATTGAAGCAGTCCTGCCAGCGCTTCGCCAACAAGCCGGCGTTCAGCAACCTCGGCAAGACGCTCACCTACGGTGAACTCTACGAATTGTCCGGTGCTTTTGCCGCGTACCTGCAACAGCATACCGATTTGCAGCCCGGTGATCGAATCGCCGTGCAATTGCCCAACGTCTTGCAATATCCGGTGGCGGTATTCGGTGCGATTCGCGCCGGGCTGATCGTGGTCAACACCAACCCGTTGTACACCGCGCGGGAAATGGAACACCAGTTCAACGACTCGGGCGCCAAGGCACTGGTGTGCCTGGCGAACATGGCGCACCTGGCCGAGGCCGTGGTGCCCAAGACCAGCGTCAAGCACGTCATCGTCACCGAAGTGGCCGACCTGTTGCCGCCGCTCAAGCGCCTCTTGGTCAACAGCGTGATCAAGTACGTCAAGAAGATGGTGCCGGCTTATCACCTGCCCAAGGCGATCAAGTTCAACGACGTGCTGAGCAAGGGCCACGGCCAGCCGGTGAGCGAAGCCAACCCCACCAGCGACGAGGTGGCCGTATTGCAGTACACCGGCGGCACCACCGGCGTGGCCAAGGGCGCGATGCTGACTCATCGCAACCTGGTGGCGAACATGCTGCAGTGCAAGGCGCTGATGGGCTCCAACCTCAATGAAGGTTGTGAGGTGCTGATCACACCGCTGCCGCTGTACCACATCTACGCCTTTACCTTCCATTGCATGGCGATGATGCTGATCGGCAACCACAACATCCTGATCAGCAACCCGCGCGACCTTTCGGCGATGGTCAAGGAGCTGTCGAAGTGGAAGTTCAGCGGTTTCGTCGGCTTGAACACCTTGTTCGTGGCCCTGTGCAACAACGAGGGTTTCCGCAAGCTGGACTTCTCGGCGCTGAAAGTCACCTTGTCCGGTGGCATGGCCTTGCAACTGGCGGCGGCCGAGCGCTGGAAAGCGGTCACCGGTTGCCCGATCTGCGAAGGCTACGGCATGACCGAAACCAGCCCGGTGGCAACCGTCAACCCGATCCAGAACATCCAGGTCGGCACCATCGGCATCCCGGTTCCGTCGACCCTGTGCAAGGTGATCAACGACGCGGGCGTCGAGCAGCCACTGGGCGAAATCGGCGAGCTGTGCGTGAAGGGGCCGCAGGTCATGAAAGGCTACTGGCAGCGCCAGGAAGCCACTGACGAGATTCTTGACAGCGAAGGCTGGCTCAAGACCGGCGACATCGCGGTGATCCAGCCCGATGGCTACATGCGCATCGTCGATCGCAAGAAAGACATGATCCTGATCTCCGGTTTCAACGTGTACCCCAACGAACTGGAAGACGTGCTGGCGACCCTGCCTGGTGTGCTGCAATGTGCAGCCATTGGCGTGCCGGACGAGAAATCCGGCGAGGCGATCAAGATCTTCATCGTCGCGCGCCCGGGTGTCACGTTGACCAAGGAGCAGGTGATGGAGCACATGCGCGCCAACGTCACCGGCTACAAGGTCCCCAAGTCGGTAGAGTTCCGCGATGCACTGCCGACTACCAATGTCGGTAAAATCCTGCGCCGCGAGTTGCGTGATGAGGAATTGCGCAAGCTGGGTGTGAAGAAGTAACCATAAAAAGCCCCGCCGAAGCGCAATGCCGTTCACTTAAGGACGTCACCGCTCCGTGGCGAGGGAGCTTGCTCCCGCTGGAGCGCGCAGCGGTCCCAAGCTTTTGGGCTGCTACGCCGGAACGCGGACCGGCCCAGCGGGAGCTTGCTCCCGCTTGGATGCGTAGCGCCCACAAAAAAGGGACGGTTGCACAGCCCAGCGGGAGCAAGTTCCCTCGCCACGGGGTGATCCGAGTTACAACCTGAACTGCGCAAAGTCCAAGTTGGTGCCTCCCGGCCGCATGTCCTGCAGATACGAATCCTTATCCGCGCTCAACTCCAGGCTCAGGGCGGCCTTGCGCTTGCCCTGGTTGCGGACTTCCAGGCCTTCCATTTTCTCGCGCAGGAACACCGTTGGCACTTTCAGGTGCAGCAACTCGTCGGTGGCCGGGGTGTGCAGCAGCAGGTGAATCCATTCGTATTGCCCGATGGCCAGGCGCGTCACGGGAATGTTGAACCAGAAGATGTTGCGGTTACGGTTCAGTTCGCTGAAGTGGCAATTGTTGACGCCCAGCACGGCACCGCCCAGTTCCTGGTTTCGGCGGGCGATGGCCTGTTTCTTGTCGAGTTTCATAACGTTCCTACGGGATTGGAGCTTCAGGCCTGCGCCTGAATACGTGGCGCATTCTCAGGGGTTGGCTGACAAACATAAAGCCCAACTTGCACCCGCTGGTCCAATGTGCCGCTGAAAAGAAATGAAACTCCCAGCGAACCCGCCCGGTCAATCTTATGTAAATGACTTTTCCCGGCAATTGTTCAAAGGAGAGACATCATGAGCAGCACTGGCGATAAAGTGAAAGGCGTGGCCAACGAAGCCGTCGGCAATATCAAGCAAGGCGTTGGCAAGGCGACCGACAATGACCGGCTGCGTGCCGAAGGCGTCGTGCAAGAGAAAAAAGGTGAGGCGCAGCAAACCGTAGGTAAGGTCAAGGATGCTGTCAAAAACGGCGGCGACAAGGCGTAGCGACTCATCGGGCACCGTCCGGAACGGCCATCTGCGGGTGGCCGTTTTCATGTTGGCATCAGTTGTACGGCAAAATTGTCCCGAACTCGCCAAACAGGTTACTTTGTTATAGATAACGGCCCCCCTTTTTGCGGCGAAAGGAGACGCACATGGTGTTCCCGGCCTTGAAGGGCTTACCCCTGCATCGTGTGATGATGCGCACCGTAACCGAGTTTCTCGACGACGAGATGTCGACCTACGCCTCGGCATTGGCGTATCAGATGCTATTCTCGTTGTTCCCCTTCATTCTCTTTTTGATCGCTCTGATCGGGTTCTTGCATCTGCCGGACTTCTTCTCCTGGCTGCGCCTGCAATCGGAACTGGTCTTGCCGCCCCAGGCGCTGGAGCAGGTCAACCCGGTGATCGACCAGTTGCAGCAGTCCAAGGGTGGATTGTTGTCGGTGGGTATCGTCATCGCGTTGTGGACTGCTTCGGCCGGTGTGCGATTGATGATGAGCGCGATGAATGCTGCGTACGACGTGGTCGAGGGCCGTCCGGCCTGGAAGCGCTTCCCTCTGTCGATCATCTACACAGTCGGTATCGCCGGCATGCTGCTCATCGCGGCAGCGTTGATGGTGCTCGGGCCGCAGGTGATGGAATGGATCGCGGCCCAGGTCGGGCTGGAGGAGTTCATCGTCACGCTCTGGACCATCGTGCGCTGGCCGGTGATCGTGATCCTGCTGATGGTGGCGGTGGCGCTGATCTATTACGTAATGCCGGACGTCAAACAGGAGTTTCGCTTCATCACTCCGGGTTCGGTACTGGCGGTGGTGGTCTGGATTATCGCTTCACTGGGCTTCGCGTTCTACGTAAAGACCTTCGCCAACTACAACGCCATGTATGGCAGTATCGGCGCGATCATTGTGTTGTTGCTGTATTTCTATATTTCCTCGGCGGTGCTGTTGCTCGGCGCGGAGATGAACGCGGTGATCGAGCACATGTCCGCCGAAGGCAAGGACGCTGGCGAAAAGCATCCGGGCCAGCATGAAAAGCAACATGTGTCGGGCCTGGGGCGCGACCATTCCATCCACCACAGTCACCCTGACGAAGCCTGACCATGATTCGTGAAATCCTGAAGATGGGCGATGAACGCCTGCTGCGCATCGCCCCGCCAGTGCCGCCCGAGATGTTCGACAGCCCCGAGTTGTGGCAGTTGATCGACGACATGTTCCAGACCATGGAAAGCGTCGGCGGCGTTGGCCTGGCGGCGCCGCAGATCGGCGTGGACCTGCAATTGGTGATCTTCGGTTTCGAGCACAGCGAGCGTTACCCGGATGCCGAAGCGGTGCCCCAGACGATCCTGATCAACCCGCTCATTACCCCGCTGGGGCCAGAGACGGAAGAGGGTTTCGAAGGTTGCCTGTCGGTACCCGGCCTGCGCGGCGCGGTACAGCGTTACCGGCAGATCCGCTACGAAGGCTTCGATCCCAAGGGTGAACCGATCGTCCGCGTGGCGTCGGGTTTCCATGCGCGGGTGGTGCAGCATGAGTGCGATCACCTGATCGGGCGCCTTTACCCTTCGCGCATCACCGACTTCAGCCAGTTCGGGTTTACCGAGGTGATGTTTCCGGACCTGGATCCTGCCGCCGACGATTAATAGGCCGAATACAGAAAACTGTGGGAGCGAGCTTGCTCGCGATGGCGGTGCATCAGTCAGCTTCAATGCCACTGACCTGACGCCATCGCGAGCAAGCTCGCTCCCACATTGGCCTACATTGCCTTCAGGAGGGTGGCTCCAACCCCATCGCAATCATCGGCTTGCTGCGCGCATACCGGCTCAATCGCTCGGCCATCGCATAGGGCAGGGCCGGGTCGAAGCTGAACCCGCGCCGCTCATAAAACCCACGCAAGTCCGGATGGCAGAACAACCACACCGGCGCTTGCACGGTCTTCACCGCCTCGGCGATCAACCGCGCCGCAATGCCTTGGTCGCGGTAGGCGGGGTCGACAAACAATCCGGTCAGCCAATGCCCGCCCGACACCGGACGCAGGCACAGGGCAGCGACGATTTCCTCCCGGCGCGCCACCCACAGCTGTGCGTCGCGCACCGCCTTCATCGAGGATTGGTGGGCGCGATAGAACTTGTTCATCAGCGGCCATAGCGGTTCGTCGAGCAGCGTGTAGTGGATTTCAGGCATTGGCAGGGGCGAGGGAGAAGATCCGGGGCGGCCAGTATAGCTGGCCAACCCGGCGCATCATCAAACTCACGCATCATCAAGTTCAGAGGGAGGCGAGGAACGCATCAGCCAAGGGGGCTTTGCCATCGGCACGGTTTTCCTGGGCCTTTTCAACCTTGGCTATCGCTGATTTGTCTTGCATGCGTTGCGCGATCTCCTGGCTGACGGCTGCTTGCTTCTCGGGCGGCATCGCCTGGAACTCTTCTTCGGTGATGCCCAGTTCCGCAAGAATGCTGTCGCGCAGGCGTTGCTCGGGCGTCTTGCTCATGTATTCCTTGAAGGCCTCCATTGCGGAGCTGCCGGCAGCGGCATTGTCTTTGGACGGCGACGCGGGCACGCTCTGCAACTGCACGCGGGTCTTGGCGAACGCCTCGTCGACGTTGTCGCTGATGGTGCTGGCCGCGTTGACCTGTTGCGTGGCCCGTCGGGTCATGGACTCCTGGACCTGGACGCTGCCTTGGCTGGCCTGGGCCTGGACGTTGTCACGCAACGCCTGCAACGCGGCGCTTTGCAGACCGCTGGCGGCATCGGCGACGGGGTCCTCGCCGGGGCGTTTGAGCGGCAAGTTCATTGCTTGCTGTTTTGCACTGACCAACATGATGGATACCTGTAGGTAATGGCTGAGCGATGGGTCAGAGCAAATCCCGTGCCGCTCGTCGGGAACCGTGTTTTTCAAGGGCTGACGGCATCAGGGGCGGAGCAATGTGCGGCCAACCCTTGCCGCCGGGCGGCATTGATCGACCGGCAGCGCGGTGTCAGGTGCTCTCACGTACCTTGAGTTCAAAACCCATGTCCACCACCGGCTGGGCGATGCGATTGCCGGCCAGCAATGTCAGCAACTGTTCGGCGGCGCGCTGGCCGATAGCTTCGCGTGGGGTGCTGATGCTGCTCAGGCGCGGCACCATGTGGGCCGAGGCGGGCAGGTCGTTGAAGCCCAGGACCGAGATCTGCTCCGGGATCCTGATGCCACAGCGCAGCGCTTCGAACAACGCGCCGTGGGCCAGGTCATCGTTGCCGAAGAAAATCCCATCGACATCCGGATGGCTGTCGAGCAGTTGCAGGAACAATTCGCCACCCAGGCCCACCGAGGATGGACGCGGCGTCAGCAGCTCCAGGTCCGGGTCGTAGAGACCGGCCTGCTGCAAGGCCCGGCGAAAGCCTTCGCCACGGGCCAGGGTACGTTGGTCCAATTGGGCGCCGATATAGGCCAGGCGTTTACGGCCCTTGGAAATCAGGTGGCCGGCCGCCGTCTCGCCGGCCTTGAGCTGAGAAAAACCAACGCAATTGAGACCCGCGCCAGGGTCCAATTCCATCATGTACACGCAAGGGATGTTGCTGGCCTCGATCATCCGCCGGGCGCTTTCGGTTCGGTCGAAACCGGTCAACAGCAAGCCGCGAGGCTGATAGGCCATGTAATTGCGCAGCAGATCTTCTTCTTCGTCCCGTGAATAGTGGTAGTTGCCGATCACCACTTCGAAGCCCTTGGGACGCAGCACGCGATGGATGGCTTCCAGGGTGTCGATGAACAACAGGTTCGACAAGGAAGGGACCAAGACCACCACCGAGTGGCTCTGGGCCGAAGCCAGGGCGCGGGCGGCGGGGTTGACCACGTAGTTGAGCTCCAGGGCGGCCTGGCGGACTTTTTCCACCAGGTCGGTGGCGACGGTGTTGACTCCGCGCAGGGCACGGGAGGCAGTGATAGGGCTGACCCCGGCCAGGCGTGCGACTTCATTGAGCGTGGGGCGACCGGTGGTGCGCGTGTTCTTATCGTTTTTAGGGGCGGTCATCAGGGTGGCTTGCCAAACAAAAATCAAGGCACTAAGGTAGCGCTGTCTCGACGCGGCTGCAAATGCGCGAGCGGGGTTTGCCTGATTCCCCCGTGCGCGAGTGTCGTGAACGAACATGCTGCAACCACAAAAATGACAAGAAGGCGTCGGCAACTTCTGCTTTTGCATTGGTGTCATAACTGGCAAAGGTAGCGCTGTCTGCGCGCTGAGGTGTTACATGAACAATCCCATCACCGCCCTAGTCATCATGGGCGTTGCCGGTTGCGGCAAAACTTGCGTCAGCCAGGCCCTGTGCCAGTTGAGCGGCGCTACCGCCATCGAAGGCGATACTTTTCACCCTGCGGCCAACATCCAGAAGATGAGCGCCGGTATCCCCCTGAACGACGACGACCGTGCCGGCTGGCTCGATAGCCTGTGCGACGAGTTGCGCCGTGTGGACGCTCAGGGCGAGCGCCCGGTGCTGACCTGCTCGGCCCTCAAGCACAGTTATCGCGAACGCCTGCGCAGCGCCTTGCCGGGCCTGGGCTTCGTGTTCCTGGAACTGACCCCGGAAGTGGCCGCCGACCGCGTGTCCCACCGTCCTGGCCATTTCATGCCGTCGACCTTGATCGACAGCCAGTTTGCCACCCTGCAATCCCCTGTCGGTGAGCCCCTGACCCTGGCCCTGGACGCGTCCAGCCACAGTGTCGATGAGTTGGCCCGGCAGGCGTACGTCTGGTGGCTGGACCACGGATTGAAGCTGGCCAGCTGAGCCTTGAAAATTTTTGCGTCAGAAAGATAGCGCTATCCCGACCACTTATCCCTAACTGCTTCAATAACAACAACAAATCAGGAGACACCCCCCATGTTCGGCATGTCCCACGAAACCTTTCTGCTGCTCGATGCAGTGGTCACGGTGATCGGACTTATCGTCCTCATCACCCAGTTCAAGATCCACCCCTTCATCGCCTTGACCATCGCGGCAGCGTTCCTCGGCCTGACCTCCGGCATGCCCGTCGGCACCATCATCAAGGCGTTCCAGGACGGCTTCGGTGGCGTGTTGGGCTTTGTCGGGATCATCCTGGCGCTGGGCACGATGCTCGGCAAGATGATGGCCGAGTCGGGCGGGGCCGATCAGATCGCCCAGACCTTGATCCGCGCTTTCGGCAAGGACAAGGTGCAGTGGGCGATGATGTTCGCCGCGTTCCTGGTGGGCATTCCGCTGTTCTTCGAGATCGGCTTCGTGTTGCTGATTCCGCTGGTGTTCATCGTTGCGCGCCGCACCGGCGTCTCGATCATCAAGATCGGCATTCCGCTGCTTGCCGGCCTTTCCGCCGTCCACGGCCTGGTGCCGCCGCACCCGGGCCCGCTGCTGGCGATTGGCGTGTTCGGTGCCGACATCGGCAAGACCATCCTCTATGGCCTGATCGTGGCGCTGCCAACGGCCATTATTGCCGGGCCGATCTTCGGTACGTTCATTGCCAAGCACATCCCCGGCCATCCGAACCAGGAGTTGGTGGACCAACTGGCGCGTGAAACCAATTCCAATGATCTGCCGAGCTTCAGCATCACCCTGATCACCGTGCTGTCGCCGGTGTTCCTGATGCTGCTCAAGACCTTCGCCGACGTGGCACTGCCCGAGGGCAATCTGTTCCGTACGTTCATGGACCTGATCGGTCACCCGATCTCCGCACTGCTGCTGGCGTTGCTGCTGTCGTTGTATACCTTCGGCTACAAGCAAGGCATTGGCTCCAATCAGATGCTCAAGTGGCTGGACGCGAGCCTTGCGCCGACCGCTGCGATCATCCTGATCATCGGTGCCGGTGGTGGCTTCAAGCAGATGCTGGTGACCAGCGGCGTGGGTACGGTGATCGGCAACATGGCGGTGAGCGCACAGATTTCCCCGATCCTGCTGGCCTGGCTGGTGGCGGCGGTGATTCGCATCGCCACGGGTTCGGCGACGGTGGCGACCATTACCGGTGCCGGGATCGTGGTGCCGGTGGTGGGGATGATCCCCGGTGTGAACCGTGAGTTGCTGGTGCTGGCGACCGGTGCCGGATCGTTGATCCTGTCCCATGTCAACGACGCGGGTTTCTGGCTGGTCAAGCAGTACTTCAACATGACCGTGGCCGAAACCTTCAAGACCTGGACCGCAATGGAAACCATCCTGTCCGTGGTGGGGTTGATCTTTATCCTGCTGCTGTCGCTGGTGGTCTAAAGGTCGGGCACATAACAAGTGTGGGAGCGAGCCTGCTCGCGATAGCGGTATAACATTCAACCTCTCTGTTGAGTGTTGCACCGCCATCGCGAGCAGGCTCGCTCCCACAGTGGGTTTTGCGTCAGGCGTTGGGCTTTTGTACCAACCCATCCGCCCGGAACATCGCCCGAATCCCGCGCACCGCCTGGCGGATCCGGTCCTGGTTCTCGATCAGCGCAAAGCGCACGTGATCATCACCGTATTCCCCGAACCCTACTCCCGGCGAAACGCAGACCTTGGCCTCGGCCAGCAGCTTCTTGGCAAACTCCAGCGAACCCAAGTGCGCGTAGGCCTCGGGAATCCTGGCCCAGACGTACATCGACGCCTTGGGGTTTTCCACCATCCAGCCCAGCTCATGCAGACCCTTGACCAATACGTTGCGGCGTTGGCGGTACTGCTCGGCGATGTCGCGCACACATTGCTGGTCGCCTTCCAGTGCGGCAATGGCGGCTACCTGCAACGGAGTGAACGTGCCGTAGTCGTGGTAACTCTTGATCCGCGCCAGGGCGCTGACCAGTTCCGGATTGCCCACCATGAAGCCGATGCGCCAGCCGGCCATGTTGTAGCTCTTGGACAGGGTGAAGAACTCCACCGCTATATCCTTCGCGCCCGGCACCTGCATGATCGACGGGGCTTTCCAGCCGTCGTAGACGATGTCGGCGTAGGCCAGGTCGTGAATCACCAGAACGTCGTACTGTTTGGCCAGGGCGATGACCCGTTCGAAGAAATCCAGCTCCACGCACTGCGCGGTGGGGTTGGACGGAAAGCCCAGGATCATCATCTTCGGCTTGGGGATCGAGCCGCGGATGGCCCGCTCCAGTTCGTCGAAGAAATCCACGCCCGGCACCAGCGGCACCGAGCGTACCTGGGCACCGGCGATCACTGCGCCATAGATGTGGATCGGATAGCTGGGGTTGGGCACCAGCACCGTGTCGCCTTGGTCCAGGGTTGCCAGCATCAGGTGCGCCAGGCCTTCCTTGGAACCGATGGTGACGATGGCCTCGCTTTCCGGATCGATGTCCACTTCATAGCGGTCCTTGTACCAACGCGAAATGGCGCGGCGCAGGCGCGGAATGCCTTTGGACGTGGAGTAGCCGTGGGTGTCTTCACGCTGGGCGACGGTGACCAGTTTCTCCACGATGTGCGGGGGCGTGGCGCCGTCGGGGTTACCCATGCTCAAGTCGATGATGTCTTCGCCGCGCCGACGCGCAGCCATCTTCAGCTCGGCAGTGATATTGAAAACATAGGGGGGGAGTCGATCGATGCGCGCAAAGCGGCGCGGCGAACCTTGTTCGGCCATTGTTGCCTCGAGATACGTGAGCGCCCGGAACCGTCCGAGCGACGTTGGCCACTGCGGTGGCCTGGGCGCAAGATAAAGGCGCCGACAGGCAGTTGTCCAGTAGCGGCCAGGAACTATTTTCGACGACACTGTCGGGCTCCTCCCTCGGTCGACAAAGACCGTAGGGCCCGGTCCCCGTGTGTCAAACCTGATCGAATGGATTGAATGATGGAATTTTCCAGCGGCTTCCTGCTGAGCCTTTCGCTGTGCCTGGACATCGGCGTGGCCAATATCGCGATGATCACCCTGGCGATGCAGCGCGGCTATTTTCGAGGCTTCGCCCTGGGGCTGGGCACCTGCGTCGGCGACCTGGTCTACGCCATCCTGGCCCTGGCCGGCATGACCGTGTTGCTGCAATACGAAGCGGTGCGCTGGGTGCTGTGGATCGGCGGTTCGATGCTGCTGTTGTATTTCGCCGCAAAGATGATTCATTCGGCGATTTATCACAGCGCGGTACTGGCGCAGGCGGATGAAGGGCAGGGTGGTTCTTCGCGCCAGGAGTTTTTCCGCGGGATATTCCTGGCGATGTCTTCGCCTAGCGCGATTCTCTGGTTCGCGGCGGTAGGCGGCACGCTGATCGCCCGGTCAGGCGGTGGGACACTGCTCAGTTCGGCGCTGTTCCTCAGTGGGTTTCTCAGTGCCGGGTTGCTGTGGTCTGCGGCGCTGTGCCTGGCGGCGACCCAGGGCGGCAGGTTGCTGGGGGATAAATTGTTGCGTTATTCGTATTGGGCATCGGCGGCGATCTTCTGCTATTTCGCGGTCTACGTGATCGTTTCAGGGTATAACGAGTTCGTCTTGAAAGCCGTTCAGGGTGGCGCGCCCGGCTTCTGAGAAACGAAACGGCCCTGGCAATCATGGTTTGGCTTCTATACTGCAAAGCCCGACTTCACGTTTGCGGAGTGTTGACGCATGGAAAAGCACAAGCGCGATTACACAGCCGAACCTCGCTTCGAGCAGGGACGTTTTCTGCTGATTGCCGGCTTTGGCGCGCGTTTTACCCCGGACACCGCCCAGGACATCCCCTTGCTCTGGGAAAAGTTTTTGCCCTGGCTCGGTGATGTGCCAGGGCAGAAGGACGACGTGACCTATGGCGTGTGTTGCAACCCGGACGGGAAGGGCGGGTTCGAGTACATCGCCGGGGTGGAAATCAGCCGGCTCGATGAGTTGCCGCAGCAGTACCGCTGGATCGAATTGCAGCCTGCGCGCTATGCGGTGTTCGAGCACAGGGGACCGTTGAAGACCCTCCCGCAGACCTTCCAGTACATCTGGAAGCAATGGCTGCCGCAATCCGGCCACGAAGCGGCGGATGAACCGGAATTCGAGCGCTATAGCGAAGATTTCAACCCGCGGACAGGGGAAGGTAGCCTGGAGATCTGGGTGCCGTTGAAGCCCAGTTGATCAAGGACGGTCATTCCCCTCGCCACAGTAATGGAGGGGTGCTCATCATCAGTCGCTGCTGAACACCAACCCCATCCGTCGCTCATAACCGATCCGGCCCTTATAAGCCTCGCCACTGTCCACCCAACCCAATCGGGTGTAAAGGCCAATGGCCGAGGCGTTATCGGCGTCCACCGAGAGCTCCAGTCCTCTGATCTCCGGCCAGGCCTCCCGAGCCACGGCCGGTAACGCTTGCAGGCAGGCTTTGCCGTAGCCCTTGCCCTGGGCCCGGCGGTCGACCTGCAAGGCGTGCAGGGTCGCGCTGTGTTCATTGGCCCAGTCCGGCAGTACCGGTGGGCGTTTAAGCAGCAGGAAGGCCACCGGTACATCATCGGCCAGCAGAGCGAAGCCCTTGACCCCCGGTCCGGGCCGGGAGAGCAGGGTATGCAGCGCACCGTGGATATCTCCGGAGAATTTCACCTGTTCCGGGTGGATTTCGATGGCTTGCAGCTGTTCCCGCTGGAGCGGGGTCAGGGCTTGGTAGGCGATGAGTCGGGCAGTCACAAAAACGTCCGTTGTCTGCGGGCAGATGGGCCTGGATTCTAGCGAATTTCTTTATTCGGGTTATTTTTGTTCGAGCTGTCGATTCGCCGTTTCTCCAGACGACAAAGGGTGTCTACAACAAAAAACCTGCGGAGAATCATCATGAATGCCCAAGCCACCGAACGTGAAATCCAGGCGCTGATCGACACTTATCGTCAGGCCGTGATGAGCAAGGACGTCGAGAAGGTCATGGCGCTGTACGACGAGGCCATCGTCTCGTTCGATGCCATCCAGGCCCTGCAATTCAAAGGCAAGGCCGCCTACCGGGCCCATTGGCAGGCCTGCATGGAAATGTGCCCCGGTCCGCACAAGTTCGATTTCCATCAAGTCACCATCACTCCCGCCGAGAACATCGCCTTCGCCCACTGGCTGGCCTATTGCGGCGGCACCAACGACAAGGGCGAGGAGCAAGCCTGCTGGATGCGCGTCACGGCCTGCTACCGGCGGGTGGCGGGGCAGTGGAAGATCGTCCACGAACATTGGTCGGCTCCGTTCGATCCAATGACCGGAACGACGATTTTCGACCTGCAACCCTGATCGTCGGTTTTTTCGCCCGTTGCCCCTCGACCGTCCATAGTTGATCAGTTCGATCACGGAGTTTTCCATGAAGTACTTATGCCTGGTGTATAGCAACGAACAGGTGCTGCACGACTCCCCCGACAGCCCGGAGGACGCCGAGTGCATGGCCTATGCCGAATCGGTCCAGGGCAGCGGGCGAATGCTCGCCGCCGAGGCCCTGGAATCAGTACAGACCGCCACCACGGTGCGCATGCGCGCTGGCAAGCTGTCGATCACCGATGGGCCGTTCGCTGAAACCAAGGAGCAACTGGCCGGCTTCTACCTGATCGACGCCAAGGACCTGAACGAAGCCATCCAGGTCGCCGGCCATATTCCGGCGGCCCGGGTCGGCTGTGTCGAAGTGCGACCGGTCCGCCAACTGAACCCCTGAACAACAACCACAAACAGGATTTCGCCCATGAACCCCACGCCTGCTGCCCACACGCTTTCCATCAGCCGCATCATCGACGCCCCGCGCCAGAAGATCTTCCGCGCCTGGACCGAGCCGGCCTTGCTCGTTCAGTGGTGGGGGCCCCACGGTATGACCACGCCGGAGTGCGAAATGGACTTGTGGGTCGGGGGCCGGTTCCGCACCCTGATGCGTGCGCCGGATGGCAGCGAGTACCCGACCATGGGCGTGTTCCTGGAAATCATCGCCCCGCAGCGGCTGGTGTTCACCGATGCGTTTTTGCCCGGCTGGATACCGTCGGGCAAAGCGTTCATGACCGCAGAAGTGCTGCTTGAAGAGCTCGGCGAAAAGACCCGCTACACCGCTCGGGCACTGCACTGGAGCGAAGAGGACCGCCAGGCTCACGAAGCCATGGGGTTTCATGACGGCTGGGGCCAGAGCCTGGAGCGATTGGAAACCCTCGTCACCCAAGGTATGCCGGACTGATGTCGGTTGAAACGGTCAAGGCGCGGGTCGAGCAGGTCTACCGGCAAGATTCGAGACGGATCCTGGCGACGCTGATCCGTCTGTTGGGGGATTTCGACCTTGCCGAAGAGGCCTTGCACGAGGCCTTCTTCATTGCGGTCGAACGTTGGCACCGCGATGGTGTGCCGGACAATCCGCGCGCCTGGCTGGTCTCGACCGGGCGCTTCAAGGCCATTGATGTGTTGCGCCGGCGCGCCCGCTTTGCCGCGTCCCAGCCGATGCTGATTGCCCAGCTCGAAGAGCTGGAGCAGGCCGACTGGAGTGACGAAGACGTGGAAGATGATCGCTTGCGACTGATTTTCACCTGTTGCCACCCAGCCCTGGCGGCGGACGCCCAAGTGCCGCTGACGCTGCGGGAAGTCTGTGACCTGACCACCGAGGAAATCGCCCGGGCGTTCCTTGCCGCTCCGGCGGCCATCGCCCAGCGTATCGTGCGGGCCAAGGCAAAAATCCGCGATGCGAAAATTCCGTATCAGGTGCCCTCCCGATCGGAACTGCCCGAACGCCTGGACAGTGTCCTGCGCGTGATCTACCTGGTGTTCAACGAAGGCTATTCGGCCTCGATGGGCGCCGAGCTGACCCGTGAAGACCTGACTCGCGAAGCGATTCGCCTGGGTCGCCTGCTCCTGGAGCTGCTACCCGAAGCCGAGGTCATGGGATTGCTGGCGTTGATGCTCCTGCACGAATCCCGACGCCCGGCGCGAACGTCTGCCTCCGGTGAGTTGGTCCTGCTGGACGAGCAGGACCGATCCTTATGGGACGCCGGGCTGATCGCCGAAGGTTGCGCCTTGGTGGGGGCGGCGCTGAGTACCCGTCGGTTCGGGCCGTATTGCCTGCAAGCCGCGATTGCAGCGGTGCACGCCGAAGCGCCGACGGCCCGGGATACCGACTGGCCGCAGATCGTCGGACTGTATGACGTATTGCTGCGCGCCGTGCCATCGCCAGTGATCGAACTCAACCGAGCCGCCGCCCTGGCCAAGCGCGACGGGCCGCTGGCGGGATTGCGCTTGATCGATGGGATCCTGGATCGTGGCGAGCTGCTGGACTACCACCTCGCCCACTCGGCGCGGGCGGAGTTCTGTCGCCAGTTGGGGCGAAACGACGAAGCCAGGGCCGCGTATCTCCGTGCGCTGGAGCTGACGCAACAATTGCCGGAGCGGCGGTTTATCGAAGGGCGACTGGCCGGGCTGCAGTGACGAAATACCCGTGACACAGATCCCCTGTGGGAGCGAGCCTGCTCGCGATAGCGGTGCATCAGCTTGCAGAGAGGCTGGATGTACCGCCGCCATCGCGGGCAGGCCAACTCCCACAGTAATCCCAGGTGTGCCCGGATTTGATGTTCGGCACAGATCCCCAGTGGGAGCGAGCCTGCTCGCGATAGCGGTGGATCAGCTTGCAGAGAGGTTGGATGTACCGCCGCCATCGCGGGCACGCCCGCTCCCACAACAGTTGTTGCGGTTCCTTCAGGCAAAAAAAGGCGACCCGAAGGTCGCCTTTTTTCAGTCTGCCGGGCGTTGATCAGAACTCGTGATCAGCGTTGTCCGGATTCAGGTCGCTGATGCCCAGTTTGCCAGCGGCCTGTTCGATCGAACCGGTCTGCTTGACGAGTGCGGCGATGGCGTCGCGCACGATCTGGTTGCCGGCGGTGTTGCCGGCGGCGATCAGCTGGTCGTAGTGCTCGCCTTTGTTGGCGTGGTCGACCATGACCTGGATCTTGGCTTCGGTGTCGGCCAGGTCCGCCTTGAGAGCGGTGTCCGCCGCCGGGTCGGCCTTGGCGACCAGGGACGACAGGCTGGCGCCGGTCATCTTAGTACCGTCGACACGGGTGTATTCGCCCAGGTACACGTTACGCACGCCCTTGGCGTCGTAGAAGTGCGAGTTGTGGGTGTTGTCGCTGAAGCAGTCCTGCTCGTCTTCTGGCGAGTTGGCCTCCAGGGACACTTTCATGCGCTCGCCCGCCAGTTCGCCCAGGGACAGGCTGCCCATGCCGAACAGCATCTTGCGCAGGCCGCTTTCAGCCGGTTCCGCTTCCAGGGTGGCGCGGTAGTTGTCGGCCACGTTCGGCTTCCAGTTGCCGACCATTTCTTCCAGGTCGCTGACCAGCAACTGGGTCACCGACTTGAGGTAGGCACGACGACGGTCGTTGTGGCCGCCAGTGGCGCCAGCGCCTTGCAGATAGTCGGAAGCCGGGCGGTTGCCCGCGCCTGGGCCGGTGCCGTTGAGGTCCTGGCCCCACAGCAGGAATTCGATGGCGTGGTAGCCGGTGGCGACGTTGGCCTCGGAACCGCCCAGTTCATTGAGGCTGGCGAGTTTTTCCGGGGTGATGTCCTTCACGTCGACCTTGTCTTCGCCGACCTGGACTTCAGTGTTGGCGATGATGTTGGCGGTGGCGCCCGGGTTGCCCAGGGCGTGCTCGTAGGACTTGTCGACGTAGTCGATCAGGCCTTCGTCCAGGGGCCAGGCGTTCACCTGGCCTTCCCAGTCGTCAATGATGGTGTTGCCGAAGCGGAACACTTCGCTCTGCAGGTACGGCACACGGGCGGCGATCCAGGCTTGGCGGGCGGTTTTCAGGGTTTCGGCGTTCGGCTTGGCCAGGAACGCGTCGACGGCGGTTTGCAGGGTTTTCGCGGTGGATTCGGCATCGCTGTAGACAGCGAAGACGATGTCGGCGTAGTGCGCGACAACAGCCTTGGCAGCGGCTTCGTCGACCTTGCCGGCAGCAGCAGGGGCGACCGGTGCCGCGGTGCTGGCAGCAGGCGTAGGCGCTTGCGGCGCGGCGGCCTTGTCTTTGCCTTCGCCGCAACCGGCGAGGGAAATAGCGATGGCCAGCAGACTGGCGGTAGCCAGAGGCATACGAATCATGGCGAACATCCTGCTTCGGAAATGGATGGGACAGGCGCGAGTGTGCGCAAAAACTGCGACATAATGCGAAAGATTTGCATTATGTGTAAAGGGTCGCGGTTGGAAATATTTCTTGTTTAATGATTGCCGATCGTGACCTTTGGCACCCTCTCGGCGATGCCGCCCAGGGTTACGATCTGCCAGGCAATCAGAGGATGAAGGCCTTGCTGCGCTCAGCCTGTTTCAGATAGGTGCTCAATTCCCGCGCCGGCAAGGGCTTGCTGTAGTAGTACCCCTGACCCTCGTGGCAGCCCTCGGCGATGATGTAGGCTTCCTGTTCGACCGTCTCGACGCCCTCGGCGATGACCTGCATCCCCAGGCTCTTGCCCAGTTGGATGATGGCCCGGACGATGGTGGCGTCGTCTTCATCGTCGAGCAGGTCCTGGACGAAGCTCTTGTCGATCTTGATCTTGTCCAGCGGCAGGCTCTTGAGATAACTCAGGGACGAATAGCCAGTCCCGAAGTCATCAATGGCAATCAACGCGCCGGAGCGGCGCAGGCTCAGCAGGTGCTGGGCGGCGGTGGTGATGTCTTCCATCAGGCCGGTTTCGGTGACTTCCAGCTCCAGGCTGCGAGGAGGCAGTCGGTACATCTGCAGGAAGTTGTTCACCACCCGTGGCAACTCGGCGTGGTGCAGTTGCACGGTCGACAGGTTGACGGCCATGCGCATGTCGACGAAACCCTGATCGTGCCATTCGCGCAATTGCCGACAGGCCTGGTCCAGCACCCATTCGCCGATGGCGATGATGGTGCCGTTCTGCTCGGCCAGGGGGATGAACAGGTCCGGCGGCACCAGGCCATGCTCAGGGTGATGCCAGCGGATCAGGGCTTCGGTGCCCACTACCCGAAGGTCGCGGTAGCTGATCTGCGGCTGGTACACCAGGGTGAACTGTTCGCGGATCAGGGCTTCGCGCAGGTCTTTTTCCAGTTCGCGGCGGCGGCGCATTTCACTGTCGACGCTGGCAATGTAGAACTGGTAGCGGTTGCGCGAGCGGCTCTTGGCCAAGGTCATGGTCTGCTCGGCTTTCTGCAGCAGCTTCTCGGTGCTGTCCCCGTCCTCCGGGAAGAGCGTGATACCGATGGTCGCGCGCAGGCGGATCTGCTGGTCCTCGATGCCGAACGGCGCCTCCAGGTCATCGAGGATGCTCTGGGCCAGTTCGGCCGCTTCATACGGCTGCTCGATGTCGGCCTGGACCAGGGCGAACTGGTCGCCTCCCAGCCGCGCCAGGGCGCCAAGACGACCACTGTGGGCGCGCAAGCGGTCCGCCAGGGCCAGCAGCAATTGGTCGCCGGTCTGGTAGCTGAACTGTTCGTTGATGCCCTTGAAGTCGTCCAGCCCCACGCACAGCACCGCGACCCTACGTTGCAGACGCCCGGCGTCCACCAGGATCTTGTCCAGTTGCTCTTGCAACTGCTGGCGATTGGGCAGGCCGGTTAGAAAATCGTACTGGGCCATGCGTAGCAGGCTGTTTTCCGCTTCGTGGCGCAGATGGGTATTGCGTTCAATGGATTCGAGCAGTTGGTTGGCGGTATTGATCCACAGGCCCAGCTCGTTTTGCTCGTGCCCCGGCAATTGCGGAATCTTGTGGGCGCTGGGGCGGTCGGGGTTGATCTCGGTCAGGTGCTCGATGATTCGCGACAGCGGCTTGGTCAGCAGCCAGTGATAGACCAGGTACAGCACCAGGCCCATGGCCAGGGCGCGCAGCATTCCGGAGATGAAAATGATCACCGAGCTGACAATGAAACCCTCGCCATAGGTCGCGGTGTCGAGGGTGATGCTCAGGTCGCCGTAATATTCACTGTAGGGGCCGCGACCTACCAGTTGGGTGGTGAAAGTCCGTTCCTTGCCCAGGATCAGGTCGGTCAGCCAGCGGCTTTCGGATTGCTGCAAGGGCCGGCTTTTTTCGGCGAGCATGGTTTCGTGAGGGTGGCCGATGGAGGCCATGCGGACGGCGCGGTCCTGGAACAGGCCTTCGATCACCTGCATGCCCATTTCCTTATCCAGGCTATAGACGGCCTGGGTCGACGGATCTCGGAACATGTCGAGGATGCGCTGGGCGTCGCTGGCCACAGCCTGGTTGGTCTTGTAGGCATCGAACACGATCTGGGCGCAGCTCAACAGCACGCCAACGACCAATGCCGAGAGGAGCACGACCCGGAGCAACTTCACAGACAAGCTGTTCTTGAGTTCCAGCTTCAAAGAGTGGTTCCTTGTTCCGTGCGGGTAGCGTCAAGTTGCCATGAGTATTGGCAATCCTGTGATGTCAGTCAAAGGGACAATCCAACACAAGGGATTTGGCCTGGAGCATGGCGGATATAGGGTTCTTTCAGAGTGATTGCTCTACGACCATTGTGTCGGTTGAGAGGCGCCGCAACTTGAGGGCCTCGGTGTTTTTTTCTTGGATCCAGGACGTGTGGTAATGCGCCATCGAGTCGATGACCGGTTACTTATGGCGCGCAAAAAAAACCCGGCAAGGCGCCGGGTTTTTCGTCTGGCCATCAGGCTCAGGCAGTGAAAGGCTTGCCT
Organism: Pseudomonas sp. SMV71; assembly: GCF_052042015.1. Classification (NCBI taxonomy): domain Bacteria; kingdom Pseudomonadati; phylum Pseudomonadota; class Gammaproteobacteria; order Pseudomonadales; family Pseudomonadaceae; genus Pseudomonas; species Pseudomonas sp. SMV71. Next base: position 81,962 of record NZ_JBKGGU010000022.1, read on the forward strand.
TCGAACTGCTCGGCCACGAATTTCCAGTTGACCAGGTTCCAGAACGCTTCGACGTATTTCGGACGAAGGTTGCGGTAGTCGATGTAGTAGGCGTGCTCCCACACGTCGCAGGTCAGCAGTGGGGTATCGCCACTGGTCAGCGGGTTGCCGGCGCCGATGGTGCTGGCCAAGGCCAGGGAACCGTCAGCTTTCTTGACCAGCCAGCCCCAGCCGGAACCGAAGGTGCCGATGGAGGTTTTGCTGAACTCTTCCTTGAACTTGTCGAACGAACCGAAGGCCTTGTTGATGGCTTCGGCCAGTGCGCCGGTTGGTTGACCGCCGGCGTTTGGCGCCAGGCAGTTCCAGTAGAAGGTGTGGTTCCAGACCTGAGCGGCGTTGTTGAAGATACCGCCCGAGGAAGTCTTGACGATTTCTTCCAGGGTCTTGCCTTCGAACTCGGTGCCAGGCACCAGGTTGTTCAGGTTCACGACATAGGTGTTGTGGTGTTTGTCGTGGTGGTATTCCAGAGTCTCTTTGGAGATGTGCGGCTGCAGTGCATCGTGTGGGTAAGGCAGCGGCGGCAATTCGAAAGCCATGGTGATTCTCCTAATCAGGTCAGTTGCGGTGAGCGCAAGGCCGATCACGGGCGGCCAGACTAGCGCCGGGAGTTTGTACTCCTTGCGGCGCAAGACTCGGATCATAGCACCGGGGGTGCGGCATAACCACGCAACAACTGTGTGGAATAGAGGTTCCAGAGCGGTTGGCAATAATCAGCCGCTGACAATCAATTGCGTCGCCACGGCGAACATCATCGTCGCCACCAACAGGTCGAGAATCCGCCAGGTACTCGGGCGGGCGAGCCAGGGCGCCAGCCACGCAGCGCCGAACGCCAGGGTGAAGAACCACAGCAGCGAGGCGCTCGCCGCGCCCACGACATAGGCACCGGGCACGCTCTGTTGGGCACCGAGGGAGCCGATCAGCAGGACGGTATCGAGATAGACGTGGGGGTTGAGCAGCGTCACCGCCAAGGCGCTGAGCAACACGGCGCGCAACGATCGCACGGCCTGATGCTCACCTTGTTGCAGGCTCTGCCTGGAAAAGGCCCTGCGCAACGCCAGGCTGCCATACCAGAGCAGGAACGCCGCGCCGCCCCAGCGAGCAATCGACAGCAACAACGGACTTTGCGCCAGCAGTGTCGCCAGGCCGAAAACGCCGGCGGCCACCAGCAGCGCATCCGCTGTGACGCAGAGCGCCGCCACTGGCAAGTGGTGCTCGCGACGCAGGCTCTGAGCCAGTACGAAGGCGTTCTGGGCGCCGATGGCCATGATCAGCCCGAGGGCCACCAGTAGCCCGTTCACATAGCTTTGCCACATAAGTTGTCTTCCGATCAGTGTCTGAATGCTGGCTATTCTCAATCGGAAGGCTGTATAAGAAAAACCAATACTGCTGATTGCCCATTAGGAAAACTGATGTTCGATTACAAACTACTCTCCGCGCTGGCGGCGGTGGTCGAGCAGGCCGGATTCGAACGTGCCGCGCAGGTGCTGGGTCTGTCGCAATCGGCCATTTCCCAACGCATCAAGCTGCTGGAGGCGCGGGTGGGTCAGCCCGTGCTGATACGGGCGACGCCACCCGGACCCACTGAAATCGGCCGTCGACTGCTCAACCACGTGCAGCAGGTCCGGCTGCTCGAACGTGATCTGCAAAGTCTGGTGCCGGCGCTTGATGAGGAGGGCCTGCCCGAGCGCCTGCGCATCGCGTTGAATGCCGACAGCCTGGCGACGTGGTGGGCCGTTGCGGTGGGGGATTTCTGCGCCGAGCACCATTTGCTGCTCGATCTGGTGGTGGAGGACCAGACCGTCGGCCTCAAGCGCATGCGCGCCGGCGAGGTGGCGGCCTGCGTCTGCGCCAACGAACGACCGGTGGCCGGTGCCCGCAGTGTGTTGCTGGGGGCCATGCGTTACCGTGCGCTGGCCAGTCCGGCCTTCATTGCCCGGCACTTTCCCGATGGTGTACATGCCGAACAACTGGCGCGTACGCCGGCGCTGGTGTTCGGCCCGGATGATTTCCTGCAACACCGTTACCTTGCTTCCCTGGGCGTCGAAGGCGGATTCGAGCACCACCTGTGCCCCTCGTCCGAAGGCTTCATCCGCCTCACCGAAGCCGGGCTTGGCTGGGGATTGGTGCCGGAGCTGCAAGTGCGCGAGCACCTGGAGCGAGGCGCATTGGTGGAATTGCTGGCAGATAAACCGATCGATGTGCCGCTGTACTGGCATCATTGGCGCAATGGCGGCCAGTTGCTGGGTTTATTGACCGAGCAATTGATCCGTTCGTCCCGGCAGTGGTTGGTGCCCTGGACGCCGCAGTAGACGTCAAGCTGCAAGTCAAAGCGGCACACGAAACAATTGGCAGGTAGTCACTCAGGAGCATGCATGAAAATTCTGGTCACCGGCGCGAGCGGCTTCATTGGCGGGCGCTTCGCGCGTTTCGCCCTGGAGCAAGGCCTGGATGTACGGGTCACCGGTCGCCGGGCCGAGAGCGTTGAGCACCTGGTGCGGCGCGGTGCGCAATTTGTCCAGGGGGACCTGAACGACCCGTTGCTGGCCCGCGATTTGTGCCTGGATGTCGAAGCGGTGGTGCATTGCGCTGGAGCCGTCGGGCTCTGGGGGCGCTATCAGGATTTTCACCAGGGCAATGTCCAGGTTACGGAAAACGTCGTCGAGGCTTGCCTGAAGCAGAAGGTCCGGCGCCTGGTGCACCTGTCGTCGCCGTCGATCTACTTCGATGGTCGCGACCACCTCGGGCTGAAGGAAGAACAAGTGCCCAAGCGCTTCAAGCACCCTTACGCCGCGACCAAGTACCTGGCCGAGCAGAAAGTCTTCGGCGCCCAGGAGTTCGGTCTCGAAGTGTTGGCCCTGCGCCCGCGTTTCGTCACTGGTGCCGGTGACATGAGCATCTTCCCCCGGTTACTGAGAATGCAGCGCAAGGGCCGTTTGTCGATAGTCGGCAATGGCTTGAACAAGGTGGATTTCACCAGCGTGCAGAACCTCAACGAAGCGCTGCTTGGCAGCCTGCTGGCCACCGATTCGGCCTTGGGCAAGGCCTACAACATCAGCAATGGCGCGCCGGTTCCGCTGTGGGACGTGGTCAATTATGTGATGCGCCAGATGGACGTCCCACAGGTCAGGCGTTATCGGTCCTACGGCCTGGCTTACAGCGTCGCCGCCTTGAACGAAGGCTTGTGCAAGCTATGGCCGGGCCGCCCCGAACCGACGCTGTCGCGCCTGGGCATGCAGGTCATGAACAAGAACTTCACCCTGGACATCAGCCGCGCCCGGCATCATCTCGATTACGATCCGCAGGTCAGTCTGTGGACCGCCCTCGATGAGTTTTGTGCCTGGTGGAAAGCCCAGGACGGCCACTGATCGGCCCGTCATGAACCGACCCCCGGGTTCGAGGTCAATCGGTGCGGCGGACGAGGGGGTTATACTCGCCGCATCAAGCCAACACCGGTTTCCCAAAGGTTGAACCCCATGCCCACGCGTAACGATGCCAACGACGACTTCGACGATGTACCGAGCCTGCGGATGCGCGCCGACATTCCCGATGACGATGATTTCCTGCCCAACCGTGCGCCCCACGTACAGGCGCGCCCTGCGCCCATTGCGGCGGCGCGGGTCAAGGGCCCTAGCACCGGGCCACTGTGGGCATTGGTTGGCGCCCTGCTGTGCGCGTTCGGCTTCCTGGCCTGGTGGAGCTTCCAGCAGATTTCGTTGATGGAGCAGCAACTGGTGGCAACCCAGGAAAGCTTCGCCCGGATCAGTGAAGACGCGGCGGGGCGCTTGCAGGACATTTCCGGCAAGGTAGTGGCCGGGCAGTCCAATGTCATGAGTGACAGTGAAGCGTTGAAATTGCAGGTCAAACAGTTGGACACCCGGCTGCAGGAACAGGCCCGGCAATTCGACAGCAAGCTGCAGGAGCAATACAAACTGCAGCAAGCCACGTTCGGCCCGTCCGCCGACCTGGACAAGGAGCTGGCCCAGCTCATTGCCCAGGCCAGTGAACAGCAGAACACCAACACCCAGTTGCAATCGGCCAACAAGGAGCTCCAGGCTCAGGTCAAGACGCTGGCAGCTGAAGTGGCCGCCCTGAAAAACCAGGGCGAAGGTGGCGCGCTGGATGCCCAGCTCAAGAGCATCGGCGCCGACATCACCGCCCTGAAGAGAGCCACCTCCAACTCGGCCATCGAACGCCTGGAGCAGGACATGATCGTGCTCAAGAGCCAGCAGGATAACGGCAACACGGCCGAGTTCGACGCCTTTCGCGGCCAGGTCACCCGCAACATCAACACCTTGCAGGCGCAGATCCAACACCTGCAACAGCAGCTCAGCGCGCGGGCCCAATAACCCTGCAGGCGCCTGTGGGAGGAGCTTGCTTGCGATAGTGTTCTGACGGTCATACAGGAAGTGACTGATTGGGCGCCATCGCGAGCAGGCTCGCTCCCACACTGATTTGCAGCGTTTCATGGATTAATGATCACCGCACAACGTGGGAGCGAGCCTGCTCGCGATGGCGTCCAGCCAGGCAACCCATGATCCTCTGAATACTTCTACATCGCCTCCACCCCGTCTACGCTCTCGAAACACCAACGAGAACGAGGATGCGCGTATGGGGTTTGTGTGCAGGACGGCCTGGCTGGCCGCAATGCTGGTACTGGGGTTGACGCAGGCTCTTGCCGCGCCGACGGACGATGGCCAGGCGGCCCGGGCGCTCTTGGAAAAAGCCCTGGCCTATTACCACGATAACGGTGACAAGGCCTTGGCGGTGTTCAGCCGTCAGGGCGAATTCGTCGACCAGGACCGCTATGTGTTTGTGGTGGACACCAAAGGGGTGATGCTTGCCAGTGGCGGGCCGTCAGCGGCGTTGATCGGGCGCGACGTTTCCGAAGTGCTGGGCCCGGATTTGCGCAAGGCCTTCAAGGAGGCCTTGAACACGCCCGAGGCCAGCGGTATCCAGCAAGCCGAATACCGTTGGCAGAACTGGGCGGATGGCCGGGTCGAGCGCAAGCATGTGTATTTCCAACGGGTCGGCGACCGAATCCTGGCGGTCGGCTACTACTTGCCACGGGCCTCCGCCGAACAGGCCAGGGCGCTGCTGGACAAGGCTTCAAGCGACCTGCAGAAGAACGAGAAAGCTACGTTGACGGCGATCAACTCCCTCAAGGGCGGCTACTTGCAGGATGACCTGTACGTGTTTGTCGTCGACCTCGATACCCGGCGCTATGTCGCCCATGGCACCAACCTGCGCTTGATCAATACCGACTTCGCCAGAATCAAGGATCCGGACGGCAAGCCGGTGGGCGAGCCGATCCTGGGGCTGATCAGCAAGCAGGATGCTGGGGATTATGAGTACCGGTGGAAAAACCCGGTGACCGGCAAGGTCGAGGACAAGCACGCGTACCTCAAGAAGGTCGGGCATTTCCTGGTGGCGGTGGGGTATTACAGTCCTTGAATTAGCGCTACAGCTTGTACAGCGCTGCCTTTGTGGCGAGGGAGCTTGCTCCCGCGGAGTGCGCAGCGCTCCCTAAAAGGGGGCCGCTTCGCGGCCCAGCGGGAGCAAGCTCCCTCGCCACATAGGCACCGTTCACAGATGGTCCGGGTGGGGTGTGCGGGCAATCAGCCCGCCACCAACACCCTGATCGCCTCCAACCGCAACGCCGCCTTCTCTAGCATCGCCAGGCCTTGCTCGCGCTGTTGGCGCAGGGCCACCAGTTCGCTGTCGCGCACGGTCGGGTTGACCGCTTGCAGGGCGGTCAGGCGGGCCAGTTCCTCATCGGTATCGGCCGCCAGGCGACGCTGGGCCTCGGCCACGCGCTCAGCATGACGCGGGGCGACCTTCTGTTCGCCGGCGTTGATCCGTGGTGTCAGCTGGTCGCGCTGGGCCTGGATGAACTTGTTGGCACTGGCGCGCGGCACGCTTTCGAGCTGGTCGTTGAGGGTTTCGAACGAGACCCTGGCCGCCAGGTCGTTGCCATTGGCGTCCAGCAGGCAGCGCAGGGCGGCCGGCGGCAGGTAACGACCCAATTGCAGCGAGCGGGGGGCGACCACTTCACTGACGTAGAGCAGTTCCAGCAACACGGTGCCTGGTTTGAGCGCCTTGTTCTTGATCAGCGCCACGGCGGTGTTGCCCATGGAGCCGGACAACACCAGGTCCATGCCGCCTTGCACCATCGGGTGCTCCCAGGTGATGAACTGCATGTCTTCGCGAGACAGCGCCTGGTTACGGTCGTAAGTGATGGTCACGCCTTCGTCGTCGCCCAGCGGGAAGCTGGCGTCGAGCATTTTTTCGCTCGGCTTGAGGATCAGCGCGTTATCCGAATGGTCCTCGCTGTCGATACCGAACGCATCGAACAGGGTTTCCATATAAATCGGCAGTGCGAACTGATCATCCTGCTCGAGAATGGCTTCCACCAGCGCATCGCCTTCCCCCGCGCCGCCGGAATTGAGCTCCAGCAGACGGTCGCGACCGGTGTGCAACTCGGCTTCCAGACGCTCGCGCTCGGCACGTGCTTCGTCGATCAAAGCCTGCCACTGGCCATCGTCGGCTTCTTCCAGCAACGGTAGCAGGCGCGGGCCGAACTGATGTTGCAGAGCGTTGCCGGTCGGGCAGGTGTTGAGGAACGCATTCAGCGCTTCGTGGTACCACTGGAACAACCGCGCCTGCGGGCTGTTTTCCAGGTACGGCGCGTGCAATTCGATGGTGTGCTTCTGGCCGATCCGGTCCAGACGACCGATGCGCTGCTCCAGCAGGTCCGGGTGCGCCGGCAGGTCGAACAGCACCAGGTGATGGGCGAACTGGAAGTTGCGTCCCTCGCTGCCGATTTCCGAGCAGATCAGCACCTGGGCGCCGAACTCTTCGTCGGCGAAGTAGGCAGCCGCACGGTCACGTTCCAGGATGTTCATGCCTTCGTGGAACACCGTGGCCGGGATGCCCGAGCGCACGCGCAGGGCGTCTTCCAGGTCCATGGCGGTTTCGGCGTGGGCGCAGATCACCAGCACTTTGGTGCGCTTGAGCATTTTCAGGGTGTCGATCAGCCACTCGACCCGTGGGTCGAAGCGCCACCAGCGCTCCTCTTCATTGGCGTCCGGCTGGGCCTGGAAGCTGACTTCCGGGTACAGCTCAGGGTGATCGCCCAATGGCAGCTCGAGGTATTCGTCCGGGCACGGCAGCGGGTAGGCGTGCAGCTTGCGTTCCGGGAAGCCCTGCACGGCGGCGCGGGTGTTGCGAAACAGAACGCGGCCGGTGCCGTGACGGTCCAGCAGTTCGCGTACCAGGCGGGCGCTGGCTTCGACATCGCCATCGTTGACGGCGGTCAGCAGGGCTTCGCCTTCATTGCCCAGGAAACCCTGGATGGTCTTGTGGGCTGCGGGTGACAGGCGGCCCTTGTCCAGCAACTCCTGCACGGCTTCGGCCACCGGGCGATAGTTTTCGCTCTCGGCGCGGAAAGCCTTGAGATCATGGAAGCGGTTCGGGTCCAACAGACGCAGACGGGCGAAGTGGCTGTCCTGGCCCAGTTGTTCCGGAGTCGCGGTCAGCAACAGCACGCCCGGGATCGTCTCGGCCAGCTGTTCCACCAGCGCATATTGCGGGCTGACCTGGTCCTCGTGCCATACCAAGTGGTGGGCCTCGTCGACCACCATCAGGTCCCAGCCGGCGGCGAACAGCGCGTCCTGGGCTTTCTCGTCGTCCACCAGCCATTCCAGCGCGACCAGCGCCAGTTGAGTGTCTTCGAACGGGTTGCTGGCATCGCTTTCGATGAAGCGCTCTTCGTCGAACAGCGCGACCTGGAGGTTGAAACGTCGGCGCATTTCCACCAGCCACTGGTGCTGGAGGTTCTCCGGCACCAGGATCAGCACACGGCTGGCGCGGCCGGACAGCAGTTGACGGTGGATGACCAGGCCGGCCTCGATGGTCTTGCCCAGGCCCACTTCGTCCGCCAGCAAGACCCGTGGTGCAATGCGGTCGGCGACTTCACGGGCAATGTGCAGCTGGTGGGCGATCGGCTGGGCGCGCACGCCGCCAAGGCCCCACAGCGGAGACTGTAACTGGCGGCTGGTATGTTCCAGGGTGTGGTAGCGCAGGGAAAACCAGGCCAGCGGGTCGATCTGGCCGGCGAACAGACGGTCGCTGGCCAGGCGGAACTGGATGAAGTTCGACAGTTGGGTTTCCGGCAGGGTAACGACTTCGTTCTGCCCGTTGAGGCCGTGATAGACCAGCAGGCCGTCGACGTCGTCGACTTCACGCACGGTCATCTTCCAGCCTTCGAAGTGGGTGATCACGTCGCCCGGCGAAAACCGTACGCGGGTGAGGGGCGCATTCCGTAGCGCATACTGGCGAGTGTCGCCAGTGGCCGGGTAGAGCACGGTCAACAAGCGGCCATCCTGTGCCAGAACGGTGCCTAAACCCAGCTCGGCTTCGCTGTCACTGATCCAGCGTTGCCCCGGTTGATACTGCTGCGCCATGCTGCCTGACTCCCGCCTTGAAAAAGCCGATTATCTTAACGGAATGATCCTTCAGACCAAAGGACTTACGCACGTCCCGGGTTTTCATCGGGGCGATTGATGGCAGATGACAGGGAACTTAAGCCTGTCTGACGATCCAACAGGCTTGGACCTGAGTCTTATGGCAATGCCAACTGGGTCACAACTTTCAGACCGGCGGTTCAAGCTGCCTTGCACGCAGCCGACAACCTGAAGACAGGAGACCCTTAAATGTTGATACCCACGCTCCCCTTGAGCGCCGTACCGATCACCGCGCAACAGGATCCGGTTCGCCAGCGACCGGACATCCCGCCCGTGGTCCCGGTGCAGGAAAGCTCTGGTGAAAGCACTATCGACCTGCAAAAGCGTGATCCGGAGGAGGGCGCGCTGTTGCTGCGCGAGGAGCAGCAGCGCCGGCAGGATCGCGACAAGCGCCGCCGCGAAGCCGATCAGGACCCCGAAGAACACCTGGCCGTGCCGGGCACCGAACTCAACGCCGACAACACCGTGCCGGTGGTGCCGCTGATGGAAGAGGAGTCGCGCCAGGGCCTGTGGGTCGATATCCAGATCTGAGCCAGGCGTTTGCCGACGGACGCAGGCTGGTCAATGTTGCGCGCAGCCCGCATCATGGGCGCATCCGCAATTCAACGCACGATGCCGACACGCCATGAGCCAAGACGACAAGCTGATCGACCTCAGCGCCGAGCGCGCCAAGCGCGTTCATGACCTCAACGAAAAACGCCTCAACGAAGTCCGTCAGGCTTTCGAGCAGGCCATGCCCCTGGGCAAGCCCAAGAAAAAAACCAAGAACAAACCGAAAAAGCGCTGATTTCCCCCTCGATCCTTTGATACAGATCAGTTATTTCCCCACCTTTGCGCCCCGTCGCGGGCGTTATTGACCCCGGTCAATTTCCTTACGGACCTGATTGGTTAACTTGAACCCATCGCAACAGGGGCAAGACCAGGAGGCCAGTCATGTTTATCGATAATGTGGTGTTTGCCGGTGTGTTGACGGTTGGCCTCATGTTCGTGTTTTTCGCAGGCTTTGGATTATTCATCTGGAAAGACGCACACAAGCGCAAAAAACCGTAGGTCTTTCCAGCTACAACGAGCACGCAAGGCATTTTGGGCGACTTCGGTCGCCCTTTTTTTTGAAAGTTTTTCTCTGTCTACATACAAGACCTGTGGGAG
>NZ_JBKGGU010000023.1:0-90694 GCF_052042015.1 Pseudomonas sp. SMV71
GACGTCAGCCCGGGCGACGCAACTTCGATCAGTCTTCCAGCAACTCTTCAGCCTGACCCAGGATATTGTCCAGGGTGAAGCCGAACTCCTCGAACAGCGCCGACGCAGGCGCCGATTCGCCGTAGGTGGTCATGCCGATCACGCGGCCCTCCAGGCCCACGTACTTGTACCAGTAGTCGGCGTGAGCGGCTTCGATGGCGATCCGGGCGCTGACCTGCAAGGGCAATACGGTCTGCTTGTAGCCGGCGTCCTGGGCGTCGAACACGCTGGTGCACGGCATGGAAACCACACGCACGTTGCGGCCCTGCGCGGTCAGCTTGTCGTAGGCCTGCACGGCCAGGCCGACTTCCGAACCGGTGGCGATCAGGATCAACTCAGGCTCGCCGATGCAGTCCTTGAGCACGTAGCCGCCACGGCTGATGTCGCCGATCTGCTCGGCGCTGCGCTCCTGGTGCTGCAGGTTCTGGCGCGAGAAGATCAACGCCGATGGGCCGTCGTTGCGCTCGATCGCATACTTCCAGGCCACTGCCGATTCCACGGCATCGCATGGGCGCCAGGTGTCCAGGTTCGGCGTGCAACGCAGGCTCGCCAGTTGCTCGATCGGCTGGTGAGTCGGGCCGTCTTCGCCCAGGCCGATGGAGTCGTGGGTGAACACGTAGAGCACGCGTTTTTTCATCAGGGCCGACATGCGCACGGCGTTGCGGGCATATTCCATGAACATCAGGAACGTCGCGCCGTAAGGCACCAGGCCGCCATGCAGCGCGACGCCGTTCATGATCGCGCTCATGCCGAACTCGCGAACGCCGTAGTACATGTAGTTGCCGCTGGCGTCTTCTGCGCTCACGCCCTTGCAACCTTTCCACAGGGTCAGGTTGGAACCGGCCAGGTCGGCCGAACCGCCCAGCAGTTCCGGCAGCAGCGGGCCGAACGCGTTCAAGGTGTTCTGGCTGGCCTTGCGGCTGGCGATGGTTTCGCCCTTGGCCGCGACTTCGGCGATGTACGCCGAGGCTTTTTCAGCGAAATCGGCCGGCAACTCACCACTGAGGCGACGCACCAGTTCGTTGGCCTGCTCGGGGAATTTGGCCGAGTAGGCTGCGAAACGCTGGTCCCAGTCGGCTTCGAGCGCACGACCTTTTTCCTTGGCGTCCCATTCGGCGTAGATGTCGGCCGGGATTTCGAACGGGCCGTGGTTCCACTTCAAGGCCGCGCGGGTCAGGGCGATTTCCTCGGCGCCCAGTGGCGCGCCGTGGCAGTCTTCCTTGCCTTGCTTGTTCGGCGAACCGAAACCGATGGTGGTCTTGCAGCAGATCAGGGTCGGCTGGGCGCTTTTGCGAGCGGTCTCGATGGCGGTCTTGATCTCTTCCGGATCGTGGCCGTCAACGTTGCGGATCACCAGCCAGTTATAGGCCTCGAACCGCTTGGGCGTGTCGTCGGTGAACCAGCCTTCGACTTCACCGTCGATGGAGATGCCGTTGTCGTCATAGAACGCGATCAGTTTGTTCAGGCCCAGGGTGCCGGCCAGAGAAGCCACTTCGTGGGAAATACCTTCCATCATGCAGCCATCACCCAGGAACACGTAGGTGTGGTGGTCGACGATGTCATGGCCTGGACGGTTGAACTGCGCCGCCAGGACTTTTTCCGCGAGGGCAAAGCCCACGGCATTGGCCAGGCCCTGGCCCAGTGGGCCGGTGGTGGTTTCCACGCCCGGGGTGTAACCGTATTCCGGGTGGCCCGGGGTGCGGCTGTGCAACTGGCGGAAGTTCTTCAGGTCATCGATCGACAGGTCGTAGCCGGTCAGGTGCAGCAGCGAGTAGATCAACATCGAACCGTGGCCGTTGGACAGCACGAAGCGGTCACGGTCAGCGAACAAGGGGTTGCTCGGGCTGTGCTTGAGGTAATCGCGCCAAAGCACCTCGGCGATATCCGCCATACCCATCGGGGCACCGGGGTGGCCGCTGTTGGCTTTCTGCACGGCATCCATGCTGAGGGCACGAATGGCATTGGCTCGCTCACGACGGCTGGGCATCGCTGATCTCCTGCGGGAATTGAATCGAGAATGAATAAAACGAAACTGAAAAAAGGCGAGCATTTTCCCTCAGCCACCCGCCCCGGGGCAATGACAGATAGTCATCCTTGGGCGTTTTTCCGGCTGATAAGGGTGCATTCGCCAGGTGAAACCTTTCCGCTGATGGCTTGTAGAGTCAAGCACAGGATGGGAAGTGCCATTTATCCACCAATATCAAAACATTTTGATATTGACCTTGCGATGAGTTGCCCCCCTCTCTAGACTGCCGACCTATGAATTTGCACGCGCCTTCCATTCGCCATGACGATTGCGACGAGCTGGCGGCCCTTTGCAAGGCCGGCGGCGATCCGTTGCGCCTGAATGTTTTGCGCGCCTTGGCCAACGACTCGTTCGGCGTGCTGGAGCTGGCGCAGATTTTCGATATCGGTCAGTCCGGAATGAGCCACCATCTCAAGGTCCTGGCCCAGGCCGACCTGGTGGCGACCCGCCGCGAAGGCAATGCAATCTTCTACCGTCGCGCCCTGCCCCACACCGAGCTGTTGGGCGGAAAGCTGCATGCCGCGCTGCTCGAAGAAGTGGACGCGTTGCAACTTCCGACTGATGTGCAGGCGCGTATCGCCCAGGTCCACCGGCAGCGGGCCGCCGCCAGTCAGGATTTTTTCGCCCGGGTGGCCGAGAAGTTTCGCGCCCAGCAGGACCTGATCGCCGGCTTGCCGCAATACCGTGAAAGCATCCTGGCCCTGCTCGACAAGCTCAGCTTCGAGCGGACGGCCACGGCAATCGAAGTCGGCCCCGGTGACGGGGCTTTTCTGCCGGAGCTGGCGCGGCGCTTCAGCCAGGTGACGGCGCTGGACAACAGCCCGGCCATGCTCGAACTGGCGCGTCAGGTATGTGAGCGGGAAACACTGTCTAACGTTCGCCTGCAACTGGCCGATGCCTTGAACGGCGTGAGCCTGCAGGCCGACTGCGTTGTATTGAACATGGTGCTGCACCATTTCGCCGCGCCGGCCGATGCCCTCAGGCACTTGGCCGAGCTGCTGAAACCGGGCGGCAGCCTGCTGGTGACAGAGTTATGCAGCCACAATCAGAGCTGGGCCAGGGGGGCCTGCGGAGATCTCTGGCTGGGGTTTGAACAGGACGACCTGGCCCGTTGGGCCACCGCTGCGGGCCTCGTGCCCGGGGAAAGCCTTTATGTAGGCTTACGCAATGGTTTCCAGATCCAGGTTCGCCACTTTCAGCGGCCCACTGGCGACACTCACCAACGGTAACTTGTAGGAAAACATCGAGATGAGCGAATACTCCCTTTTCACCTCCGAGTCCGTGTCTGAAGGGCATCCGGACAAAATCGCCGACCAGATTTCTGACGCGGTGCTGGACGCCATCATTGCTGAAGACAAGTTCGCCCGCGTGGCGTGCGAGACTCTGGTGAAAACGGGCGTGGCGATCATCGCCGGCGAAGTCACCACCTCGGCCTGGGTCGACCTGGAACAGATCGTCCGTGACGTGATCCTGGGTATCGGCTACAACAGTTCCGACGTCGGCTTCGACGGCGCCACCTGCGGCGTGATGAACATTATCGGCAAGCAATCGGTGGACATCGCCCAAGGCGTTGACCGCAGCAAGCCGGAAGACCAGGGCGCCGGCGACCAGGGCCTGATGTTCGGCTACGCCAGCAACGAAACCGACGTATTGATGCCGGCCCCGATCACCTTTTCCCACCAGTTGGTCCAGCGTCAGGCCGAAGCCCGCAAATCCGGCCTGCTGCCGTGGCTGCGTCCGGACGCCAAGTCCCAGGTCACCTGCCGTTATGAAAATGGCAAGGTAGTGGGTATCGACGCCATCGTGCTGTCGACCCAGCACAACCCTGAAGTGTCCTACAAGGACCTGCGCGAAGGCGTGATGGAGCTGATCGTCAAGCATGTCCTGCCTGCCGAGCTGCTGTCCAAGGACACCCAGTTCCACATCAACCCGACCGGCAACTTCATCATCGGTGGTCCGGTCGGCGACTGCGGCCTGACCGGCCGCAAGATCATCGTCGACAGCTACGGCGGCATGGCCCGTCACGGCGGCGGCGCGTTCTCCGGCAAGGATCCGTCGAAGGTCGACCGTTCGGCCGCCTACGCCGGTCGCTACGTGGCCAAGAACATCGTGGCCGCCGGCCTGGCCGAGCGTTGCGAGATCCAGGTTTCCTACGCCATCGGCGTCGCCCAGCCTACGTCGATCTCGCTCAATACGTTCGGCACCGGCAAGATCGGCGACGACAAGATCATCCAGCTGGTACGTGAAGTGTTCGACCTGCGCCCATACGCCATCACCACCATACTCGACCTGCTGCACCCGATGTACCAGGAGACCGCAGCCTACGGCCACTTCGGCCGCACGCCGCAAACCAAGACGGTCGATGGCGACACCTTCACCACCTTCACCTGGGAAAAAACCGACCGCGCCGACGCCCTGCGCGCCGCAGCCGGCCTGTAATACCCGCCTTCAGAAAAGCCCCTGCCGACCGCGTCGCCAGGGGCTTTTTCATGCCAAACATAACCCTGTGGAGAAGGAACTTGCTCCCGCTGGGTTGCGCAGCAACCCCAATAGAGCGCGCCGCAGATCCAATATCCCTGAATGTTACATCGGGGGGCGCTTCGCGCCCCAGCGGGAGCAAGCTCCCTCGCCACAGGAGCTTGCATCGGACTCAAGACCGGCGAGCCACCAACAAAAACGAAGCCGCACTCGCCAGCAACCCAGCACACATCCGATTGAACAAGCGCTTGCCACTCGGTCGGGCAAACAACCGCCGTGCGTGGATTCCCATGTAGCAGTACAACGCAATGGCGATGCACTCAAGCGCCAGGAACAACCCACCGAGTACCGCAAACTGCTGCGTGACGACGCCCGCACGGTCGACAAACTGCGGCAGGAAGGCCGTGAACAACAGGATTGCTTTGGGATTGCCGATCGCCACCAGAAACTCCTGGCGTGCCAGGCTGCTCATGTTCGCCGTCGCGACCGCGGCGGCGCCCCCCGACTCGGGCGTGGCCCGCCACAACTGCACGGCCAGATAAAACAGATAACCCGCCCCGACGAGCTTGATTCCCAGGAACAGCAGCTCCGAGGTATGCAGCACCGCCGTCAGGCCCACAGCCGCCAGGGCGATCATGATTGCGAAGGCCACCAGTCGACCGATACCGCCGCCGCTAGCCCGCACGAATCCATAACGCGAGGCGTTGCTGATGGATAGCAGGTTATTCGGCCCCGGCGCCATGTTCAGCGCAAAGCAGGCCGGAATGAAAACAGCGAGTGTCGTCAGGTCCATCGGGCAGATTCCAGGCAGGGACGAATCGAAGGCTCATTCTGCGCCAGGCAATGAGGCGTTCAAGGCACAGTTGCACGGCTAATTCGCCTCGCACTGTACCGCCGCGACGGCGCCATCATCACCGGCAAAATCCGGAAACGCTCCGGTCGCGCAGCTTCGGCGACAGTGGCTAGCCTTCAAGGACACCCGCCGCAAGGATGCCTTTGATGCCAGCGTTGTCGTTCTTATTTGCCTGTCTTTTGTTCATCTGCCCGCCCGCCATCGCGACACCCTGCCCCGACTGGCCCGCTGAGCGCGCCGAGGCACAAATCGCTGCCCTGCAACAGCAGGTCGATACCTGGGACGACAGTTATCACCGTCTCGGTCGATCGCTGGTGGCCGATGAACTGTACGACCAGTCCCGCACCCAACTGAGCCGGTGGCGTGACTGCTTCAACCTGCCGGCGCCAGTCGACCCGCTGCGTACGGCTCGCGGGAAAATCCCACACCCGGTGGTTCATACGGGGCTGGACAAGCTCAAGGATGCCAACGCCGTCGAGGCCTGGCTACGCGGCCGGCAAGACGTCTGGGCCCAGCCGAAAATCGATGGCGTGGCGGTCAGCCTGGTTTACCGCGAGGGACACTTGCATCAAGCCATCAGCCGTGGCGACGGCGTCCACGGCCACGATTGGACCCGGGCTGCGCTGCTGATCGACGCCATTCCCCAACGACTGCGCCGTCCCATGGATCTGCGCATTCAAGGCGAGTTGTATTGGCGCCTGAGCGAGCATGTGCAAGCCAGCAGTGGCGGCCTCAACGCCCGAGGAACCGTGGCAGGGCTGATGGCGCGACATAACCTGACGGCGCAAGAGGCGGCAGGCATCGGCCTGTTTGTATGGGATTGGCCTGAAGGGCCGGACACCCTGGCCGAGCGGATGACGGTGTTGAGTGAGCTGGGTTTCGCGGATGCGCTCAACTACAACCAACCCGTCCAGAACCTCGCCGATGCCGAGCGCTGGCGTGACCATTGGTACAGGACGCCGCTGCCATTCGCCAGCGATGGGATCGTCCTGCGCCAGAGCCGCCGCCCACCCGCCGATCGCTGGCAGGCCCGGGCGCCATTCTGGAGCGTGGCCTGGAAATATCCCTACGCCCAGGCTCTGGCAGAGGTACGCAAGGTGCAATTCAAGATCGGACGTACCGGACGAATCACCCCGGTACTGGAGCTTGAACCGGTCATGCTCGACGACCGGCGCATCCGCCGGGTAAGCGTCAGTTCCCTCGAACGCTGGGAAGAAATGGACATCCGTCCCGGCGACCGGGTCGCCATCAGTCTGGCCGGGTTGACCATCCCGCGCCTCGACAGTGTCGTGTTGCGCAACACCGTGCGACAGGACATCCGCGTCCCGAGGCAGGCCGACCACCACCCGTTGAGTTGCTGGCAACCGACACCGGGCTGCGAAAGCCAGTTTCTGGCCCGCCTGAGCTGGCTCAGCGGCAAGCACGGCCTCGCCCTGCCCCACGTCGGCCCAGGCACCTGGGAAAAGCTCCTGGCCGCCGGGCGAATCGACGGGTTGCTGGATTGGTTGACCCTCGATGCCGCCGAGCTTGCTACCATTGCCGGCTTTGGCGAACACAGTAGCGCCCGCCTGCTCACCAGCCTGCAAGCCGCCCGAGAGCGTCCATTTGCGCAATGGCTCAAGGCGCTGGGTCTGCCGCCTGTCGGCGAGGCCCGTCTGGAGGGGCCGTGGCAGGTGCTGGCTGGGCGCGATGCCGAACAATGGCAAGCCGAAGCCGGCATCGGGGCGGGGCGTGCGGCGCAACTGAGCGCTTTTTTTCGCGACCCGCAGGTGTTGGCCTTGAGTCAGGTATTACGCACCGTTGGGGTCGATGGTTTCTAATCCAGACCCCAGCGGTTGAACCCAAGGGGCCAGAATGCGCTCCAACAGCGCATCTGAACCGACCGCTCGCGATACTTACGGAGTTGCTATGAATTTCCTGTCACCCGTTGCCCTGCTGGTCATCTGCAGCGTCATGGCCGCCCCTTTGCTGGCGGATGAGCAAACCCCTGAGCTCACCGGCTGCGCGGCCAAGCGCCAAGGCATCATCAATCAGATCGAGCTGGCCAAGTCCCGCGGCAACCCGGATCAGCAAGCGGGCCTGGAGACCGCGCTGAACGAGGTCACCACCCACTGCACCGACGCATCCTTGCGCAAAGAGCGTGAAAACAAAGTGCTCGAAGCCAAGCATGAGGTCAGTCGGCGCCAGGCCGACCTGGAAAAAGCCATGAAGAAAGGCGACGCCGAGCGGATCAACAAACGCAAGGACAAGCTGGCGACCTCCCGCAAGGAGCTGCAGGAAGCGGTGGATGAATTGGATAAATAAGCAGCAAGCGGCAAGCTCAAGGCCCACCCCTGCCGCTTGCCGCTGGAAACTTGCAGCTGCTTTTATTCAATGATCGCGAAATTCCTTATGGCAGGCGCTGCACGCGTCTTCGACCTTCTGCACCGCCGGCCCCAGGTTGCTGGCTTGGTAGGGTTGGATCCGGCTGGCGACCACCAGCTCTCCAGTGGCCATTTCAAGGTTGCGGGCCAGTTCCTGGAAACGCGCCTGTTTCTGCCAGACGTCATCGCGGGCGCTGGTATGGTCCTGCTCGCGCACCTGGGGAAAATGCTTCCACGGTTCGTGGGACAGTTGATCGAGTTGTACCGCGCCCTCGGCGAATCGCGCACCGTCGAACGGAACACGGCCACGCAGCATGCCGCCCAGCTCTTCGCCGGTCTTGAGCATCTGCTTGAAAATTGCCTTGCGCTGCCCCAGGGGCGAATTGGGATCGACGCCGCCACAGGCGGATAACATCAGGCAGGCCAGCACGGCCACGGAAAATCGTTGTACAAACATCTTGGCCTCGGGACAGGAAACGACGGCTAGTATCCTCGGGTCATTGGCAAACACCAATGACCCTCTCAACAATACGGGTTGTTCGAGCAGCTGATAAAGCGCTCGGAGGACTGCAAGGAAAATCTTCATGAACAGCCGCTTCAAAACCTGGCACAAAGGCCTGGCACTGACCCTACCGCTACTCGCGCTACTGGCAGGTT
The DNA here is from genome assembly GCF_052042015.1 of Pseudomonas sp. SMV71. NCBI lineage: Bacteria > Pseudomonadati > Pseudomonadota > Gammaproteobacteria > Pseudomonadales > Pseudomonadaceae > Pseudomonas > Pseudomonas sp. SMV71. The sequence continues at coordinate 8,417 of NZ_JBKGGU010000023.1, forward strand.
GCAATCGTGGCGAACAGGTCGAAGCGCCCAAAGAGCCCAAGACCCATGCCCTGGCGACCTACGTCAGCGCGCCATGGGAGGCCCTGCCGGCGGTATCCGATGAAGACCTGCTGGCCGGTTTCGGCTCCTGGCGCAGCGCCTGTAACCGGCTCAAGGCCGACCCGAACTGGGGCCCGACCTGCGCGGCTGCGGCGAATGTGCCGCAGACGGCCCGGGACGTACGCGCCTTCCTGAAACAGAACCTCGACGTCTATGGGCTGCGCTCGGCGGATAACAGCCCCAACGGCCTGATCACCGGCTACTACGAACCGGTCTACCCCGGCAGCCTGACCCGGACTGCCACTGCGAATATCCCGGTGTACGGGGTGCCGGAGGACATGATCATCGTGTCGCTGGACAGCATTTATCCCGAGCTCAAGGGCAAGCGCCTGCGTGGCCGGCTCGAAGGCCGGGTGCTCAAGCCGTACGACGATGCCGCCACCATCGAAACCAAGGGTGTGAAAGCACCGGTCATTGCCTGGCTGACCGATCCTATGAATCTGCAGTTCTTGCAGATCCAGGGCTCGGGCCGCATCCGCCTCGATGACGGCCGCCAGCTCCGCATCGCCTATGCCGACCAGAACGGCCACCCCTACCGGCCCATCGGTCGCTGGCTGGTCGAACAAGGGCAACTTGCGAAGGAAGACGTGACCATGGGCACCATCAGTGCCTGGGCCAAGGCCAACCCGAACCGGATACCCGAGTTGCTGGGCAGCAACCCCAGCTACGTGTTTTTCAACCGTAACCCTGACAGTAACGAAGGCCCGCGAGGTTCGCTGAACGTGCCACTGACCGCCGGCTACAGCGTGGCGGTGGATCGCAAGGTGATTCCGCTGGGCAGCCTGCTGTGGCTGTCCACGACCCGCCCCGACGGCAGCGCCGTGAACCGGCCCGTCGCCGCCCAGGACACCGGCGGCGCAATCACCGGTGAAGTGCGTGCGGATCTGTTCTGGGGCACCGGCGAGGAGGCAGGACAACTGGCCGGGGACATGAAGCAGCAGGGCCAGATCTGGATGCTCTGGCCCAAAGGCATGGCACTGCCACAAGTGCCGCAGGTGGCGAATGCGGTGACAGCCAACCGCTAGAATCGGGTTGGCTGTTCCGGGCGGCGATCCGACGATGAGGCCAGTACAGGTACCGAAATTCGACAGCCAGGCTCAGATCGAAACAAAAAAGAAACTCGCCACCAGCCCCACCCCCACCAACCACACCAGCGAACGCAGGAGCGCCCAGTCCGCCAGGTAGCAGATGATGTAAAGCAAGCGGCTGGTGATGAACAGCACTGCCAATACGTTGATGGTCACAAGCTCGGCGTTGCCGGCCAGGTGCGCGACGATGACTGCGGCGGCGAAGGCCGGATTGATTTCATAGCTGTTCAACTGCGCGGCATAGGCTCGCCGGGGCGCGCCATCGAGGCTTTCCAGGAAGTCCCGCGGGTCGTGGTTGTCCTGCAACCGGAATCTACCGCCGACCTTGGCGATGACGATGCACAGATAAGGCAGTACGAAGGCAATCAAAATACACCACAGGGCAACCGTCATGACGCAGTTCCTTCTTCGGTTTGAGGAAAATCGGGGAATCGGCGGTGCGGCTCAGAACTTCATCACCAACATGCCTGCCAGCACCAGCCCGCAAGCTAAGAGCCGCGGACGGCCAAAAGGTTCTTTCAGGTAGCGCATGCCGAACAACACCACCAAGATCACGCTGATTTCCCGCAGCGCCGCCGCTTCGGCGATCGACCCCAGTTGCATGGCCCATAACACCAGAGCGTAGCTGAACAATACGCAGAACCCGACCGCCACCCCCAACCGCCACTGCTCACGCCAGAACCCCACGAATGCCGGGCGTTTGGCGACCATCGCCAGCAGCGGGAACGGCCAGGCACTGAGCAGGGTCAGCCAGACCAGGTAATCCAGCGGGTGCGACCAGCGGCGCAGGGCATGTCCGTCGATGAAGGTGTAGCAGCCGATACACAGACCGATCAGCGCCACCACCGGCAACATCGACCAGGGCAGTCGCTCTCCGCCGCCGCCCTGCCACAACAGGCAAAGCATGCCGAACGGAATCAACAGGATGCCGATCACCTGCTGGACCGTCAGCGCCTCACCGCCAAAGATCAGCGTCAGTGTCAGCACCACCAGCGGCGACAAGCCGCGCATCAGCGGATACACCAGCCCCAGGTCACCGACCCGATACGCCTGGATGAGCAGATAGCGATAAAGCAGCTCGAAGGCCGCCGAGGCCAGGATCCACGGCCAGATCTCCAGCGGGGGCAATGCCACCAACCCCAGGGCCGACACAGCGAACAGCAACGCGACGCTGTCCATGCACGCCACCACCAGCAAGCGCTCGCCGCTGAACTTGATCAGCGTATTCCACGCCGCATGCAACAGCGCCGCCACTAACACCAAGGCCGTCGCAAGCACGGCACACTCCTTTCCCTGCCCCATCGATCAGTGGGCGATGAATTGATTCGCGATCCTTCGACAGCTGTTTATACTGCCAGCCACCACGCCGCATTCAGTTGCGCATACTCCAATTCCAATAATCTTGCTGGTGCCCCGTATCGTTCGAAACGGAGCAGCCCGGCTGCGTATGCCTGATCAGAGCGTCAAGACTACAGACAGAGACCTTGCGCATGCCACTCGCCTTGCTTGCTTTGGCCGTCGCCGCTTTCGGCATCGGCACGACTGAATTCGTCATCATGGGGCTATTGCCCGATGTCGCCCGCGACCTGGCGGTGAGCATTCCCCAGGCCGGGCTGCTGATCACCGGTTATGCCCTGGGTGTGGTGTTCGGCGCGCCAATCCTCGCCATCGGCACCGCCAACATGCCGCGCAAGGCCACATTGCTGGGCATGACCTTGATGTTCATCCTCGGCAATGTGCTCTGCGCGCTGGCGCCGAACTACGCCACGCTGATGGCCGCCCGGGTCATTACCGCGCTGTGCCACGGAGCGTTTTTCGGTATCGGTTCGGTGGTGGCGGCCGGGCTGGTGGCGCCGAACAAACGGGCCCAGGCGATTGCCATGATGTTCACCGGCCTGACCCTGGCGAACGTGCTCGGCGTGCCGTTGGGCACGGCCCTGGGCCAATACGCCGGCTGGCGCGCAACGTTCTGGGCGGTGGCGGTCATCGGCGTCATCGCAGCTGCCGCCCAATGGGTCTGGCTGCCCAGGGAAATCCCCATGGAGAAGGCCAATCTGGCCAGCGAGTTCAAGGTCCTGGGCAAGGCCAACGTGCTCCTGGCCCTGGGCATGAGCGTGCTGGCTTCCACCAGCCTGTTCAGCGTGTTCACCTACATCGCACCGATCCTGCAGGACATCACCGGCGTCAGCCCCCACGGCGTCACGGTGATGCTGCTGTTGTTCGGGGTCGGCCTGACGGCGGGCAGTTTCCTTGGCGGCCGCCTGGCCGACCGGCGCCTGTTGCCGTCGCTGGTGGGCATGACCCTGGCCGTGGTGCTGGTGCTGGCCGCGTTCAGCCAGACCAGTCAATCGGTAATTGCGGCGGCGATCACCCTGGTGCTGTGGGGCATCTTCGCCTTCGCCCTGTGCCCGATCCTGCAACTGCTGATCATCGACCAGGCCCATGAAGCGCCGAACCTCGGCTCGACCCTGAACCAGAGCGCATTCAACCTCGGCAACGCCGCGGGCGCGTGGATCGGCGGCCTGGTAGTCGCCAGCGGCGCGGATCTGGCGGACCTGCCATGGACCGGCGCCCTGGTCGGCGGCCTGACGACATTGACGGCGTTGTTCTTTATTTATCGACAGCGGCGCCTGGCAGCGGTCGCTGTTTGACGGCCGAAGAAATTGACCCCACCCGTGAGCGAATGGGCTGCGTATTCAGTAGGAAAATATTCCGGTACGCGCAGGTGGTTTTACCTACCGGCTGAAAGCACCGCTCCAGAGCCCTTTGACTGAAACCGCCGGGGCGTGCTGGCAAACGGCGGTTATTTTTCCAATTGAGTCATCGGGCAAAACGCCTTCAGGTTTTGTTTAAAGTTCGGCCCCCCTATCCCGGGTCCAAGGAAAGAACCTGAATGCCTTTACCTTCGATACAACACTCCATTACCCCTCGCTCGAACCCTACCGAGCCATCGAATGAGGTCGCCAGCACGACGCCCCCCGAAAATGAACGCGTATTGGTAAGCAACGCAACGGCACAGTCGATAACGATCATTGAATATGCCGACGGTAGCGCCAGGCTCCTGATGGATCACCCGCCAATCCATTGCTTGAACCTGAGTGGCGGAGGCGTCAAAGGCGCCGCTTACTCCGGCGCCATCGCGGCGCTCGAAGCCATGGACGTATTAGAAGCTATCCGCCTGATTTGCGGCGTCTCGGCCGGGGCCATTTCAGCCGCCTTACTGGCCAGCGGCATGAATCATAAGGGCTTCGACAGGATTTCCGACGACATCCCGCTTATCTCATTGCTCGATAGTGCAAAGGCCGACGTCTCTGCTGAGCAGCAGGAATGGTCGAGGATGGGCGTAAATATGAAGGCCCTCCCCTTCGTGCAACTACTCTGCGATTTGCTGCCACGCCTGGGCTCCGAAGGCACGAAGCTGAAGGAACTGATCAGACAGGAATCCTGCGCGGCCCTTTTGGATTGCTGCGAACAACAAACCGAGCTTAGCGAAGACGCGCAACGCGCTATCGCCAACGTGCGCAACAACCAATACGTCACGTTTGGCGACCTGAAGGTGCTGAGCGAGGAAATTAAACAAATCAAGGCGCTGGAAATCGCCGGCACCGCCATGTACGAGGACGGCGCGCAACGGGTGGTTTTCTGCGCAGAACTTACTCCCGAAATGGATATTGCCGAGGCGGCGCTCATCTCTGCGGCCCTGCCGATAGTCTTCAGCAAACCGACCCAGCAAGGGTTGCCGTTCCAACTGAGAAAACAAGAAGGCAGCAACGACGGTGTCGAGGAAATCACCAAATTCGTCGACGGCGGCGTCAAGCAGAACACACCGATACACGGTCTCGACCGCCCTACTGTCAGGATGAGCCCGATTCCGGATGCGGACACCGAGCAGTTGATCCTCGTATTCGAGTCCGAACCCGGAGAAACGAAAAAGCACGGTACGGGACCATCGACCTTGGTCGACAAAATTCTGGGGACATCTTTTACAGCGGACGGAGCACGACTTGAAGAACGACTCAAACCTTTCAAGGATAAAACGATTGTCGTCCCAATGAAGGTCAAGAGTGGCGATTACAGTGGCACGTTCAAAGGGACAATCAACTTCCCGATGAGTAAGGAAGTCAAAAACGAGCTTCAGGAAGCGTTGCGCAAGAAGACTGTGGACCATTTGAACAAACGCAACGCCGAACAACTGGTCTTCCATTTCCCCTCAGCGCAAGCCGCCCTGCTGGCGTTGAACAACGACCAGTTCTCGCAATTGCAAACAGAGCCGGAAGGCAGAGAAACCTATGCCCAAGTGAGTCACTTCAGGCGAGAGGCCGGGCGAGCACTGGCGAATCTGAAAGACGCGATCAGGGCTGCCAACGAAATGTCCAACAAGCTTGAGCCAAACCCGGCACTGCTCCACGCCATTTCGGCGCTGGACGACCTCGCGGACCAACCCGACAAGCTGGAGTGGTTGGCGAAAAGCCTCAATCATGGCAACGACCCGGATTTCATGCAGTTGTTGCAGGCCGCAGTTCTTTGGGATGAGGGTGCATCCGACGTCGCCTCCATAGTCACGAGTCGCGCCATTGAGGAGATGCGACGCCATGACCTCGCTGCCCGCATCGATAACGTCATTGAATATGTGCTCTATCCCTCACGTTATCTGGGCGGCCAGCCCCAGAAGAACCTGGACCTTATCGCCGGCGCCCTCAGGGAACTGTCGCAGGTGCAGAACGAAACGGACTTCAACAAGGCGCTCATACGCCTCATAGCAAACTATAAATCACGCCTTACAGGCCTGACTCCATTCAGCTCAACCACCATCGACGAGTTGAAAAAAAGGCTGATAAAACCCCGTACGCCGATCTGAAGGAGCTTGCCAACAGCGTCCCGCCTATTGCGAATCAACACGCCGCTCAGCCCCACTCGCACGATTGGCCTTGGGCGGCCCTTCCTCGCTTCGAATCTGCGCGTGGCTGAGCAAGGCAAAGATAAAGCTGCCACCGACAATATTGCCGGCCAGCGTCGGTCCGGCGAACACCAGCCAGAAATCCTTCCAGGCCAGCTCGCCGGCGAACACCAGGTAGGACACCTCCGCCGAACCCACGACAATGTGGGTGAAGTCGCCGAGCGCCATCAGGTAGGTGATCAGAATGATGGTCCACATCTTGGCGCTCTCCATGGACGGGATCATCCAGACCATGGTCGCGATCATCCAGCCGGAAATGATGCCCTTGGCGAACATCTGGCCGGTGTCGTTTTCCATGACCTTGCGGCCGATCTCCAGGAAGGCCAGGTCGGTGCGCTGGTCGAAGATCGGCAGGTGCAGCATCACGTAAGCCACCAGCAAGGTGCCGCACAGGTTGCCCAACAGCACCACGCTCCAGAGCCGCAACAAACGACCGAAATTACTCAGCGTGGGCTTGCTCATGACCGGCAGCACGGCGGTCAGGGTGTTCTCGGTGAACAATTGCTGGCGGGCAAGGATCACCGCGAGAAAGCCCGCACAGTAGCCGAAACTGGCGATCACCTTGAAGCCTTCGTGGTCCGGCAACCGGGAGTTGAGCAGTCCCATCGCCATCAGGGACAGGCCCATGGTCAACCCCGCCGCCAGGGCCGACCACCAGAGTGCGGTAATACTGCGCTCCAGTTCCTGGTCACCCTGGGTGCGGATGATTTCATGCAGCACCGCGGCCCGGGGCGGCTGGTTGCGGTCGACTTCGTGCTTTTCCTGCGGAGACAGGTCAGGGGTCTTGCCGTCTTTGTGAGTGTCCATAAAGCGCCCGTAGCGAGGTCGTGATGAATCTACGACACGCGGCGTTCGCAGCTGTTCAGTGAGGCAGGCAATGTGGTGCAACCTTGAGGGCCTTATCGCGAGCAGGCTCGCTCCCACAAAAGACTAGCGACGTTCAAAGGATATGAACACGACGCGAAACCCTGTGGGAGCGAGCCTGCTCGCGATGGGCGCACCGCCGAGCTCACTCGTTGGCAATGTCATCCTGGAACTGGTCCTTGACGTATTTGATCTCGGTCCGGCCATGGGGCGCCGGCAGGCCATCTTCGCCGAGGTTGACGAAGACCATTTTCTCCACGGTCAGGATGCTCTTGCGGGTGATTTTGTTGCGCACCTCGCAGGTCAGGGTGATAGAGGTGCGGCCAAATTCAGTGGCAGTGATCCCCAGCTCGATGATATCGCCCTGGCGCGAGGCGCTGACGAAGTTGATCTCCGAGATGTACTTGGTGACCACGCGCTGGTTGCCCAGCTGGACGATGGCGTAGATCGCCGCTTCTTCGTCGATCCAGCGCAACAGGCTGCCGCCGAACAGCGTGCCGTTGGGGTTGAGGTCTTCGGGCTTGACCCATTTGCGGGTGTGGAAATTCATGTTCACTCCTGAGTGTCTGGCCGATGAATAGCCGCATCATGGCAGACCGGCCGGTCAGGCTCTACGTCGCGGCTCCTATAACGATCATCGGCAATTTCGATTTGCCGACAGAAACCCTTTGGAAGATCGGCCGGGCCCGTTATAATCGCCCCCGCTTTAGCCGGTCCACGCTTGGACCGTTCCCGCCACCTGTCCGAGGGGCGCTGCAGCAGGCTCGACCTGTCAGGCTCGGATGGGGCGTTGTTCGTACGGGCTACCCGCATGGACACTAAACGCACAACGGCGCCCATTCGCATACATTACGAATGGAGGCTCTTCATGAGCGCTGTCATCACGCCTGCAGATTTTACCGATTACAAAGTCGCCGACATGTCCCTGGCCGCCTGGGGCCGTCGCGAGATCATCATCGCCGAATCCGAAATGCCGGCCCTGATGGGTCTGCGTCGCAAGTACGCCGGTGAACAGCCGCTCAAGGGCGCTAAAATCCTCGGCTGCATCCACATGACCATCCAGACCGCCGTGCTGATCGAAACCCTGGTTGCCCTGGGTGCCGAAGTGCGCTGGTCGTCGTGCAATATCTTCTCCACCCAGGACCAGGCCGCTGCCGCCATTGCCGCCGCCGGTATCCCGGTATTCGCCTGGAAAGGCGAGACCGAGCAAGAGTACGAGTGGTGCCTGGAGCAGACCATCCTCAAGGATGGCCAGCCATGGGACGCCAACATGATCCTCGACGACGGCGGCGACCTGACCGAGCTGCTGCACAAGAAATATGCCGCAGTACTGGACAAGGTCCACGGCGTCACCGAAGAGACCACCACCGGCGTGCACCGTCTGCTGGACATGCTGGCCAAGGGCGAGCTGATGATTCCGGCCATCAACGTCAACGACTCGGTCACCAAGAGCAAGAACGACAACAAGTACGGCTGCCGTCACAGCCTGAACGACGCCATCAAGCGCGGCACCGACCACCTGTTGTCGGGCAAGCAGGCACTGGTGATCGGCTACGGTGACGTGGGCAAAGGCTCGGCCCAGTCCCTGCGCCAGGAAGGCATGATCGTCAAGGTTTCCGAAGTCGACCCGATCTGTGCCATGCAGGCCTGCATGGACGGTTTCGAACTGGTCTCGCCGTTCATCGACGGTAACAACGACGGCACCGAAGCCAGCATCGACAAGGCTTTGCTGGGCAAGATCGACCTGATCGTGACCACCACCGGCAACGTCAACGTCTGCGACGCCAACATGCTCAAGGCCCTGAAGAAGCGCGCCGTGGTCTGCAACATCGGTCACTTCGACAATGAAATCGACACCGCTTTCATGCGCAAGAACTGGGCATGGGAAGAAGTGAAGCCGCAGGTCCACAAAGTGCACCGCACCGGCGCCGGCAGCTTCGACCCACAGAACGACGACTACCTGATCCTGCTGGCCGAAGGCCGCCTGGTCAACCTGGGCAACGCCACCGGCCACCCGAGCCGCATCATGGACGGTTCGTTCGCCAACCAGGTCCTGGCGCAGATCTTCCTGTTCGGCCAGAAATACGCCGACCTGTCGCCGGCCCAGAAAGCCGAGCGCCTGACCGTAGAAGTACTGCCCAAGAAACTCGACGAAGAAGTGGCCCTGGAAATGGTCCGCGGTTTCGGCGGCGTGGTCACCAAGCTGACCAAGCAACAGGCTGACTACATCGGCGTGACTGTCGAAGGCCCGTTCAAGCCGCACGCTTATCGGTACTGATGGCAGCTGCAAGCTTTGAGCTTCAAGCTACAAGTAAAAGCAGCTTATTTTTACTTGTGGTTTGAGGCTTGGGGCTTGGGGCTTACTTCTTCATCGCTATTACGCAGCCGCAAACTGCAAGCTTAAGCACAAGAACTCGGCGCACCGCTCTCTTGTAGCTTTTAGCTTGTAGCTCGCAGCTGGGAGCTCCGACCATGTCCCAAGATCGTCGCTACAGTTTCGAGTTCTTCCCGACGAAGACCGATGCTGGGCATGAAAAACTGATCGCCACTGCCCGTCAGTTGGCGAGCTACAACCCTGACTTCTTCTCCTGCACTTATGGCGCCGGTGGTTCGACCCGTGACCGCACGATCAACACCGTGTTGCAACTTGAGAGCGAAGTGAAAATCCCGGCCGCCCCGCACCTTTCCTGCGTGGGCGACAGCAAGGCTGATCTGCGCAACCTGTTGACCCAGTACAAGGCTGCGGGCATCAAGCGGATCGTGGCCCTGCGCGGTGACCTGCCCTCGGGCATGGGCATGGCCAGCGGTGAGTTGCGCCATGCCAACGACCTGGTGAGTTTCATTCGTGAGGAAACCGGCGAGCATTTCCACATCGAAGTGGCGGCTTATCCGGAGATGCACCCCCAGGCGCGCAATTTCGAAGACGACCTGCGCAACTTCGTCCGCAAAGCCAACGCTGGCGCCAACAGCGCGATCACCCAGTATTTCTTCAACGCCGACAGCTACTTTTACTTTGTCGAGCGCGTGCGCAAGCTGGGCGTCGACATCCCAGTGGTGCCGGGGATCATGCCGATCACCAACTACAGCAAGCTGGCGCGTTTCTCCGACGCCTGCGGCGCAGAGATCCCGCGCTGGGTCCGCAAGCAGCTGGAAGCCTATGGCGACGACACCGCCAGCATCCAGAGCTTCGGCGAGCAAGTCATCACGCAGATGTGTGAGCGCCTGCTGCAAGGCGGTGCACCGGGATTGCACTTCTACACCCTCAACCAGGCCGAACCGAGCCTGGCGGTGTGGAACAACCTCAAGCTGCCGCGCTGATAGCGTGATGCGAATAAAGGGCCCTGGCGAAAACCAGGGCCTTTTTTCATTTCGCCAGGAGGCCGGGAGTGGACCATGACAGGCCAATAGGCCCGACTGCACCGCGAACACCGATGGCATGCAACAGGCCACCAAGGTACAGGCCAGAGCGCTCTAGCTATTTGATGGGCTCTCAGCGTAACCTCAGGCCATGCCCGTCATTGCCCACTTACTGACCGCCCTTCTTCTCTTGTGCCTGAGCATGGTTGCCCGGGCTGAAAAGTTGCGGATTGTCACCGAACCCTGGGCGCCCTACGTCTTTGAAGAGAACGGCAAGGCCCAGGGATTGGACTACGAAACCACTGCCATTGTGTTCAAGCGCCTGGGCATCGATGTGGAATGGCAGTTTTTGCCATGGAAGCGTTGCCTGGCGATGTTGGAACAGGGACTGGCGGACGGTGCGCTGGACATTTTCCAGAGCAGTGAGCGCGATGCGATGCTGCTTTACCCCAGCGAACCTCTCTCGGATGTGGAATTTGTGATGTTCTACGCCAACGCCCGACCCCATCCGTTTCGCTCGCTCGATGAGCTGGGCGGCCTGACTATCGGCACTTCGCCCGGCTATCTCTACAGCCAGGCCTTCAGCGAAGCCAGCCATTTCAAGCGGGAAACGGCGCCGACGCACGAAGCCAACTTCGGCAAGCTGCAATTGGGCCGGATCGACCTGCTGATCACCGATCGCAGGGTCGGCCGATACATGCTCGAGCAAATGAAACTGGGTGACCAGATCACCGAAAACCCAGTCGTGGTCAGCCGCCAAAGCCAGTACCTGGCGGTGCGCCGCAAGGCCGGGATGGATTTGCTGGTGCAACGTTTCGCCGCCGAACTCAAGCGGTTCAAGCGCGAACCGGCCTATGCCGAACTGAGCGCCCGCTACGGTGCCGGCCCCCTCGCCGGGGTCGCAGCGCCAGGTCCGGCCATCCCACAAATAAACCGTTGAGCAGCAGGAACGCGGCGCACGGCGTTTGCTCTGTTATACTCGCGCCTTCCCGCCAGGCTCACGCCCGGACGCCCGGTCTTGCAAAAGGTCTCCGGACACCGCTACAGCGCAGCTTCAAGCCCGCGCGAGCCTTGTCCGCAAGAGCCTTTGAGACCCGGCAGGACCGGACGGGATGACGTCTTTTTCATTGAACGTCATTCGCGCCAGGCAAGACTATCCCATTGGGCCAGGCCCTCACTAAAACAGGATTACTCATGTCCTTTGCTTCCCTCGGTCTCTCCGAGGCTTTAGTCGGCGCCATCGAAGCCGCCGGCTACACCGAGCCTACCCCGGTGCAACAGCGGGCCATTCCCGCCGTGTTGCAAGGTCGCGATCTGATGGTCGCCGCACAGACAGGTACTGGTAAAACCGGCGGTTTCGCCCTCCCGATCCTGGAGCGGTTGTTTCCCAACGGTCACCCGGACAAATCCCAGCGTCACGGTCCGCGCCAACCGCGCGTACTGGTCCTGACCCCGACCCGCGAACTGGCGGCCCAGGTCCACGAGAGCTTCAAGATCTACGCTCGCGACCTGAAGTTCGTCAGTGCCTGCATCTTCGGCGGCGTCGGCATGAATCCCCAGGTCCAGGCCATGGCCCGCGGCGTCGACGTCCTGGTCGCCTGTCCCGGCCGCTTGCTGGACCTGGCCGGCCAGGGCAGCGTCGATCTGTCCCACGTGGAAATCCTCGTGCTGGACGAAGCCGACCGCATGCTCGACATGGGCTTCGTCCATGACGTGAAGAAGGTCCTCTCCCGCCTGCCCGCCAAGCGCCAGAACCTGCTGTTTTCGGCGACGTTCTCCAAGGACATCACCGACCTGGCCGGCAAGCTGTTGCACAACCCGGAACGCATCGAAGTCACGCCGCCGAACACCACGGTCGAGCGTATCGAACAGCGTGTGTTCCGCCTGCCAGCCAGCCACAAGCGCGCCCTGCTGGCGCACCTGATCACCACCGGCGCCTGGGAACAGGTGCTGGTGTTCACCCGCACCAAGCACGGCGCCAATCGCCTGGCCGAATACCTGGACAAGCATGGCCTGCCGGCCGTGGCGATCCATGGCAACAAGAGCCAGAACGCACGCACCAAGGCCCTGGCCGACTTCAAGGCCGGCGAAGTGCGGATCCTGGTTGCCACGGATATCGCCGCCCGCGGGCTGGACATCGATCAGTTGCCCCACGTGGTCAACTTCGAGCTGCCGAACGTCGATGAAGACTACGTGCACCGCATCGGCCGTACCGGTCGGGCCGGTCGTTCGGGTGAAGCGATCTCGCTGGTCGCCCCGGACGAGGAAAAGCTGCTCAAAAGCATCGAGCGCATGACCAAGCAGAAGATCCCTGACGGCGACCTGATGGGCTTCGATGCCAGCACCATCGAGGCCGAGAAGCCTGAAGTGCGCGAGCGTCCGGACGTGCGCAACCCGCGCAACGCCCGTGGCCCGCGTGGCGACGGCCCGAACGGCGGTGGCGGCGGTCGCAAGGACAAAGGCAAGGACAAGGGCAAGGAAAAACCCGCCGGCAGCCGTGGCGAACGCCCGGCTCGCGAGCACAAGCCCCGCGAAGGCACGCCGGCCCGTGAGCCTCAGCGCCAGATCCCTCGCGCCGCCGCCGATCGTGCCCCGGATGAATTCCTGGACGACGATATCGACAACTTCGGCAACCGCGTCGACTACGTGCCACAGCAGAAACCGCCTCAAGGCCGCGGTCGTCGTCCAGGTGCCCCGGCACAAGGCGCGGGCGGCCAGCGTAGCGGTCAGTCGCAAGGTCGTCAGAACGGCCCTCGCAACAGCAACGGCTCGTCCACCGGTACTCCACCGGGCAAACGCAGCGGCCCACGCAACGGCGCGCCCCGTGACGGCCAGGCCCGTCGCGAAGACCGCCCTCGCCGCCCGGCCCGTGACGACCAGTCTCGCCAGGAACCCGCCGTGCAGAACCCGCGCAGCAACCAGCCGAAGATCATGCACAAGGAATCGAAAGCCGATCGTTTCCCGACGCCTGAGCAACTGGATCAACTGCCAAGCCGTCCGCGAGGCGAGAAACCGGCGTTGCTGACCCGCAATCGCTGAGTTTTCCCGTGAATGGAAAATGCCCCTTGGTCTCGCGATCAAGGGGCATTTTTGTTGAAGCACCCAAACTCTATGGGACCAAATTCCTGTGGGAGCGAGCTTGCTCGCGATGAGGCCGCATGGGTGAACATCTCTGTTGGCTGAACCACCGCTATCGCGAGCAAGCTCGCTCCCACAGGGGGTTGGGTCGCATGCAACAGTTTCATACGGCAATAAAAAAACGCCCCTGACCGCAAGGCCAGGGGCGTTTTTTTATCAGGCGCGAAGGTTACTTCGCTTTGACACCTTCAAACGAAACGTACAGCTCGACCGCATCGGACGATGGGCCCAGGTCTTTCTGCTTGCCGAAGTCGGAACGCTTGATGGTGGTGGTGCCTTCGAAACCGGCACGGTAGCCGCCCCATGGATCCTTGCCTTCGCCCAGGAAGGTAGCCTTGACCACGACCGGCTTGGTCACGCCCAGCAGGGTCAGGTCGCCAGTGACGTCGGCCGTTTCCTTGCCATCGGCGTTCTTGCCGGTGGACTTGACGCTGGTGGAAACGAACTTGGCGTCGGCAAATTTGCCCGCGTTCAGGAAGTCGGCGCTGGCGATGTGCTTGTCGCGCTCGGCGTGGTTGGTGAACACGCTGGCAGTACGGACATTGAATTCGATCTTGCTGTCTTCCGGCTTGGCGGCGTCGAAACTGAACTTGCCGTCGATGTCCTTGAAGGTACCGGTGATGTAGCTGTAGCCCAGGTGGCTGATCTTGAAGTCGACGAAGGCGTGCTGACCTTCCTTGTCGACCACGTAATCGGCAGCCATGGCCTGGCCGGCGGACAGCAGGGCGGAACCGATTGCCAGGGCGGCGAGCGTCTTTTTCAACATGTTTTCTATTCCTTTGGAGTCGAGGTTGAACATCAGGCTTGGCGCCCCAGCGTGCGCTTGAGGGTCGCGTCACGGTCGATAAAGTGGTGTTTCAATGCTGCCAACGCATGGAGGCCGGAAAAAATGACCAGCGCCCAGGCCAGGTACAGGTGAATCTCGCCGGCCACGTCTGCCTGGTCAGGCAGTCCGGACACCAGCGCGGGGACTTCAAACAGGCCAAACACCGGGATCCCGACACCGTCTGCGGTGGAAATCAGGTAACCGGCAATCATCACGGCGAACAACCCGAGATACAGGGCACTATGGCCGAGCTTGGCGCTGACGCGGGTCAGGCGACCATAGGTTTGCAGGGTCGGCGGCGGTGGGCTGACCAAGCGCCAGATCACCCGCAGCAACATGACCGCCAGCAACACCAGGCCGATGCTCTTGTGCAAGTCCGGCGCGTCTTTGCGCCAGGTGCTGTAGTAGTCCAGGCCAACCATCCACAGGCCCAGCGCGAACAGCCCGTACACCGCCAGCGCTACGCCCCAGTGCAAGACGATGCTGACCCAGCCATAGCGAGAAGAAGAGTTGCGTAGCTGCATTGCTCATATCCTGTAAAAACTGCGATCAAGATAGCCGCTTATCTATCGAATTAAAGCGGAAAATTTCGCTTTGAAATATCGAGAAATACGATCATCAGTTTGGTTGGGGTCGGTTAAGGAAAGATTAACGGGAAAACAGGCTGTGATATCAGTTTGACCGGGACGGCCTCATCGCGAGCAGGCTCGCTCCCACAATGGCCCGTGGTGACTGGCCGAACGCGGTCCCTGTGGGAGCGAGCTTGCTCGCGATGGCGTTCGCACAGGCAATAAAAAACGCGGCTGACTCGCCGCGTTTTTTATTGACTCGCCTTACTGAGCCTTGGTCTCAGTCGCTGCCGGTGTCGTTGCAGCCGGCTTGGCCGCGGGCTTCTTCGCCGGTTCAGCCTTTTTCACCGGGGCCTTGGCCGCGGCTTTTTTCGCCTCGGGCTTGGCCGCGGCTTTTTTAGCCGCAGGTTTAGCCGCCGCCTTCTTGGCAGGTTCAGCTTTCACCGGCGCCGCAGGTTTCGGCGGCTCTACCGGTGCCAGGGCTGGCGCAGGTGCTGGAGCAGGTGCCGGCGGTGGCGCTACCGGCTCCGGGGCCTTGACCGGTTCTGGCTTCTTCTCGTCATCGGAGCCACCGAACAGGTTGCTGAAGAAGTTGCCCTTCTTCGCCGCCACCGCACCGGCCGCTGCTGCGGTCGCCGCCGGGGCAACCTTGGCAGGCTCGAAGGATTTGCCGGCCGCCAGGTCTTCAACCTGGCTGGCTGCCCGTTGACCGCTGCGCAATGCGCCTTCCAGGGTGCCTGGATACAGGCTGTCGGTGTGTTCGCCGGCAAAGGCTACGCGCTGCAACGGTTTTTCCCACAGCCGCCAGTATTTGCTGATCTGGCCCGGGCCAAAGGCCAGGTACGAGCCGCCCATGGACGGATCGGTGCTGTAGCGACGAATCTCATACCCGGTAAAGGCACCACGGGCCTGTGGATAGAAAGCGTGCAGGCGGATGAGGACCTGGTCGACCATCTGTTTGTCGCCGAACGCCTGCATCACCCGGGCGTTATCGCCGGAAAGGTTGATGACCACGTTGGCGCCGCCCTTCAGGGCCGGCTCGATCCACATCATGCCCAGCCCGGTGTTGCTGTAGATCTCACCGGACATGCGCGCCTTGCTGTCCCAGACCGGGGTCTTGAACTTGAGCATGATCTGGTCGCGCCAGCCGTAGTTGGTGCCCTTGATCGCGCCCTGGTGCTGGGCATCCAGGGCCGGGGTCAGCTGGATCTTGTTCAGGGCGCGCAACGGCACCGCCAGCACGACGTAGTCCGCCTGGTAGCCGACGCTGCCGACCTTGACGGTCACGCCGTCCTTGTCCTGAGAGATCGCAGAGACCGGCGAGTTGGTTTTGATGGTTTTCAACTGTTTGACGAACGCCTGGGCCAGCACCGGGCTGCCGCCCAGCAGGCGCGAGGCCCGCAGGTCACGGTCGGACACACCACGATAGACCCGGCTCTGCTGGGCGAAATACAACAGCGACAGGCGCGACGGTTCGTCAAAACGGGTACGGATTTCCTGGTTCACCAGCTGCCGCGCGGTGGCCGGTAACTGCAAACGGTCGAGCCAGTTGGACACGGTGATCTGGTCCAGTGAATGCAAGGTGCTGGTGGCGGCCGGATTCAGCGGATCGTCAATGGAACGCGCCAGGTCGTCCAGGGTGGTTTCGTAGCGCTTGAGAGCCTCGGCCGTGGCGGGTTGCTTGGTCGCCAGGTCGGCGGCGGTGAAGTAGGTGCCGTCGATCAGGTAGCTGGGGGTGCGCACGAATTCCGGGGCCGGGGTGGTGCTCAGCTTGAAGGTCGAGACATATTTGTTGAGCACCGGCTGAGTCTTTTCATTGCCGATCCATTCGCTGGTGGCCATGCCCGAGCGTCCGCCCAGGTCCTGCTTGGCTTCCAGCAACGTCACCGCCCAGCCCTTGTTCTGCAATTCATAGGCCGCCGTGAGGCCCGCCAGCCCGCCACCGATGACAATCGCCGTCGGTTGTTTGTCCTTGGCCAGCGCCGAAACGCTGAACAGCCCTATCATCACCAGCGCACAGGCGCGCAGCCAACCAGCAGACATTCAGGGAACTCCGGTTTTAAAGCGTAGGAAATTTCGGTTTCGAGCCAGTCGGCCCGCGGTTTTTCGAGCCAGTCGGCCCAGGAACGGCGAAGAATACGTCAGCCATCAAAACGCCGCCAGCGACGTCTATCGCCTGCTCCAAAGTAGCGTGATCGACACAATGGGTTGTCCCCTGGGCCGGCATTGCATAGGCTTGCGCGATTGTTTTGCCCGCGCCCGCCGCGAGCCACCTCGAGGAGACTGTACATGGGCCTGAATAACCAGTGGATGCAACGAGACCTCGCGGTGCTGTGGCATCCCTGCACCCAGATGAAAGACCACGAACAGCTGCCGCTGATCCCGATCAAGCGCGGCGAAGGCGTGTGGCTGGAAGACTTCGAAGGCAAGCGCTACCTCGACGCCGTCAGCTCCTGGTGGGTCAATGTGTTCGGCCACGCCAACCCGCGCATCAACCAGCGGATCAAGGATCAGGTCGACCAACTGGAGCATGTGATCCTCGCCGGCTTCAGCCATCAGCCCGTGATCGAACTGTCCGAACGCCTGGTGCAGATGACACCCGAAGGCCTGACCCGGTGCTTCTACGCCGATAACGGCTCATCGTGCATCGAAGTGGCAATGAAGATGAGCTTCCATTACTGGGCCAACCGTGGCTGCTCTAACAAGAAGCGCTTCGTCACCCTGAGCAACAGCTACCACGGCGAAACCATCGCGGCGATGTCGGTGGGTGATGTGCCGCTGTTCACCGAGACCTACAAGGCGCTGCTGCTGGACACCCTCAAGGTGCCGAGCCCCGATTGTTACCACCGGCCCGAAGGGGTGAGCTGGGAAGAGCATTCGCGCACGATGTTCGCTGCCATGGAGCAGACGCTCGCCGAGCACCACGACAGCGTCGCGGCGGTGATCGTCGAACCGCTGATCCAGGGCGCCGGCGGCATGCGCATGTATCACCCGGTCTATCTCAAGTTACTGCGCGAGGCCTGCGACCGCTACGGCGTGCACCTGATCCACGACGAAATCGCCGTCGGTTTCGGGCGCACCGGGACGATGTTCGCCTGCGAGCAGGTCGGGATCACCCCGGATTTCCTGTGCCTGTCCAAGGCCCTGACCGGCGGCTACTTGCCGCTGGCGGCGTGCCTGACCACCGACGAGGTCTACAGCGCCTTCTACGACGACTACCCGACCCTGCGCGCCTTCCTGCATTCCCACAGCTACACCGGTAACCCGCTGGCCTGCGCGGCAGCCCTGGCGACGCTGGATATCTTCGAAGAAGACAACGTCATCCAGAACAACCAGGCTTTGGCCCAGCACATGGCGAACGCCACCGCGCACCTGGCCGATCATCCGAACGTGGCCGAAGTGCGCCAGACCGGCATGGTGCTGGCGATCGAGATGGTCAAGGACAAAGCCAGCAAGACCGCCTATCCCTGGCAGGAGCGACGCGGCCTGACGGTGTTCCAGCATGCGCTGGAGCGTGGCGCGTTGCTGCGGCCGCTGGGCAGCGTGGTGTATTTCCTGCCACCGTATGTCATCACCCCCGAGCAGATCGACTTCCTGGCCGAAGTCGCCAGCGAAGGCATCGACATTGCGATCCGGGACAAGGTCAGCGTGGCGGTGCCGAAGGACTTTCATCCGGGTTATCGCGATCCGGGCTGACCACAGGTTTCCCTGTGGCGAGGGAGCTTGCTCCCGCTCGACCGGGCTGGCGCACCAGTGCGCAGCAATCGCAAGAAATGGGGCCGCTTCGCAGCCCAGCGGGAGCAAGCTCCCTCGCCACAAAAGCGCTCGATCAAAATAACAATGCCATCCCCCGATTCAACAGAGAACCAACATGAGACTGTCCCGCTTCTTCATCGACACCCCGCTGAGCCTCGGCGAACACGAGTTGCCCGAGGCCCAGGCCCATTACATCAGCCGGGTGTTGCGCATGGCCGAAGGGGACGCGGTGCAGGTGTTCGACGGTTCGGGTCAGGAATTCCTGGGTGTGCTGGCCGAAGTCGGCAAGAAGCAGGTGCGGGTTCAACTGAACGAGCAGTTCGACGGACAACCGCAATCGCCGCTGCACATTCACCTTGGTCAGGGGCTGTCCCGGGGTGAGCGGATGGACTGGGCGATCCAGAAGGCCACGGAACTGGGGGTGAACGAGATCACGCCGATTTTCAGCGAACGCTGCGAAGTGCGCCTCAAGGATGAACGGGCCGACAAACGCCTGCTGCACTGGCGCCAAGTGGCGATCAGCGCTTGCGAGCAATGCGGGCGCTCGACCGTGCCGGTGATCCATCCGCCGCTGCTGCTGGCCGACTGGCTGAAGCAGACCGAGGCCGGGCTGAAGCTGGTGCTGCACCCGGTGGCCGAGCCGCTGGTCAGCCATGCCAGGCCACAGATGTTGGCCTTCCTGATCGGCCCCGAGGGCGGTTTGTCGGAGGCCGAGGTCGAACAGGCCAAGTCCGCCGGCTACCACGCCGCCCGCCTCGGCCCTCGCGTGCTGCGCACCGAAACCGCGCCGGTGGTGGCCCTGGCGGTGGCGCAGCAGTTGTGGGGGGATTTCTAAAATCGGGTGGTTATCCCGTGTGGGAGCGAGCAGGCTCGCTCCCACACGGGTTTAGCGGTGTTCAGAGTACATACAGCACAATCGCCACAAAGTGCAGCAGGCTGCCAGCGATCACGAACAGATGCCAGATGCCATGGGCATGGCGCAGGCGGTTGTCGAGGGCGAAGAAGATGATGCCCACGGTGTACAACACGCCGCCCGAGGCCAGCCAGGCAAACCCGGCGCTGCCCAGGGCCGCCAGCAATGGCTTGACTGCCACCAGCACGATCCAGCCCATCACGGCGTAGATCACGATCGACAGGATGCGTGCTTCGGATCGCGGCTTGATCTCCTGCAGGATCCCGATCAGCGCCAGCCCCCAGACAATCCCGAACAGACTCCAGCCCCACGGCCCGCGCAAGGTCACCAGGCAAAACGGCGTGTAGCTCCCGGCGATCAATAGGTAGATCGAAAAGTGATCGACCTTCTGCATGATCGCTTTGCGGCGCCCGCGCACGCTGTGGTAAACCGTCGAAGCGCTGTACAGCACCAGCAAGGTGAACCCGTAGATCGCCACGCTGACGATCTTCCAGGGGTCGCCGGTCAGCCCGGCCATCACCACCAGCCACACCCCACCGATAAACGCCGCGATCGCCCCGACCAAATGGGTCCAGGCGTTGAGTCGTTCCCCGTGATACATCGAATCCTGATCCTCCATATCGAGCCAGCCGCCAAGACTCAGGCCTGCGGCGCAAAAGTGCAATGGCTTGCGGCGCGTCCACCTATGGGAGCAAAGCTTGCTCGCGATGGCGGCCTCACAGCCAATATCTCCATCGACTGAAACATCGCTATCGCGGGCAAGCCTTGCTCCCACGGGCTATTGAGGCACAATCAAGCGATACGACCAAGAGCCAGCCCCATGCTGATCGACGAAGAATTGACCCTGAAGAAACTGGAGGTGTTCCTGGCCTTCATGCGCACCGGGAACCTGGCGCGGGCGGCGACCGAGTTGCAGACCAGCAATGTCAGCGTGCACCGGGCGATTCACTCCCTGGAAAGTGCCTTGCGTTGTCCGTTGTTCAAGCACGAGGGCCGTAACCTGACGCCGCTGGAAAGCGCCTATGTGCTGGAGGAGCGGGCGCAGAAACTTATCCATGACGTGGTCGAAAGCGTACGCCTGACCCGCGAGGCCGCCGGTTTTTCCGCGGAGCGCTTCAAGCTTGGCTCGCTGTACTCGCTGACGGTCAAGACCGTGCCGCAGCTGATCATGGGCCTGAAGATCCGTCGCAGCGAACTCAACATCGACCTGATCATGGGTTCGAACATCGACCTGCTCTACAAGCTCAAGAACATGGAAGTGGACGCGATCCTGGTGTCCTTGGACGACAGCGTCAACGACCCGGACTGCGAGCACATCGCGTTGTTTTCCGATGACATCTTCCTCGCCACCCCGGCCGACTCACCTTTCGCCCAACGAAACGAAGTCGACCTGGCTGAGGTGCGCGACGAGACGTTCATCACCTTGACCCAGGGCTTCGCCACGCACCAGGACGGGATCCGGGTGTTCAAGCAGGCGGGGTTCGAACCGAAGGTGGCAATGCAGGTCAACGACATCTTCACCCTGCTGAGCATGGTCAGCTCCGGGGTGGGTTACGCATTGCTGCCGGGGCGGATCGCGGCGGTGTATGAGAACCGGGTGAAGCTGATCCCGTTGCAGGAAAAATACCGGTTGCAGCAGCACATCGGCGTGGTGTTCCTCAAGGCCAAGGAGCGCGACCCGAATCTGCTGGCGCTGCTGGCCGAGTGCCGGATGTATGCCAATCGCCAGGTTTGAGACCGTGGTGCCTTCATCGTCGGACCGCCGCCCGGAGCGGGCTTGCTCCCACATTGGATCGGCCATACTCATCAGCCGAGTACGACACCAACCTCCTGTGGGAGCGAGCCTGCTCGCGATGGCGCCAGTCTTTTCAATGAGGCTCGAAACCCTACCCCATCAATCCCCGCATGATCAGAAACAACAGCGAAGGCCCTAGCAGGCATCCGAGCGCCGTATAGAACGCCGCTGTCAGGCAACCATACGGCACCAGCTTCGGATCCGTTGCCGCCAGGCCTCCGGCTACGCCGCTGGAGGTTCCCATCAAACCTCCGAAGATTACCGCGCTACGGGGATTATCAAGGCCAATCAATGGCGCCACGAACGGCGTCGCCACCATCACCAGGATCGCTTTGATCAACCCGGCGGCAATGGACAGGGCCATCACTTCGGACGTGGCCCCAATCGCCGCACCGGTCACCGGCCCGACAATGTAGGTCACTGCCCCGGCACCGATCGTGGTCAGGCTCACCGAATCGGTATAACCGAAGGCCATCGCCACGCCAACGCCAGCGATGAATGACGTACCGACGCCGACGAACAAGGCCAGCACCCCCACGAAACCGGCGCGCTTGAGCTCCTCGACACTGACGCCGAACGCCGTGGCGACGATGGCGAAGTCCCGCAGCATGGCACCGCCCAATAGGCCAATCCCGGACAACAGCGGGATGTCCACCACGCCCTTCTGCCCGCCAGTCATTGCCCCGCCAATGTACGAGAGCACCAGCCCCAGCAGAATGGCGATGGCCGATCCGTGCAGGCGACCTCTGGTGAACGTATCGCTGATCCAGTAGGACACCCACATGGTGATGCCGACAATGGCGAAACCGCTGATCAGGCCGTAGCCGGTGATGACTTTCATCATGGATTCGTACATGGCAATCACCCGACCGTCTTGACGGAAACATCGGCCTGGGGACCTTTGTTGCCAATGCGCACCAGCACCGGCACCAACGCAAAGGCAACCACCACCGCAAGGGTTCCGGCCAGGATCGCCATCGGCCCGCCCTTGAGCGCTCCATAGACATTCTGCTGCGCCGCCATCGCCACCACGATGGGGATGTAGATGGCGCTCCAGAACTCCACGCCGGCTTCGGATTTACCCTTGAACAGCCCGCGCTTGGCCAGGTAACTGCCCAGGCCGATCAACAGCAGCATCGCGATGCCGACGCCACCGACGTTGGCCGGCACGCCGATCAATTTGCCCAGCAGCTCACCGATGAAAATACCCACCAGGGTACAAAAGGCCAAAAACGCCACACCGTAAATAATCATTGTCATAGTCCTCAAAATGCATCGTCGAAATTGTTGTTCTTGTATTTCGCAGCCTGAGTCGGTGGTCTAGGGTTGGCGGCTTCCCTCCTCACGCAATAGCGCTTGCAGGGTATCGAGCCGGGCGCCGTCGAAGGCAATGACCGTACCTTGCTCGAACACCCGGCGTGCCAGCCCGGTCAACACCGCACCGGGCGGCAGTTCGATCTGGAGCCGCACGCCTCGCTCGTAGGCGCTTTGCACCGTGCCGCGCCAATCGACGACCCGGCACATGTTGAAGGCTAGGTCGTCGCGCAAGGCCTCGGTCTTGATCACCGGCCGTGCACGACTACCGCTGAGATAGCCCAGGGCCGGGGTCTTCAATGTCACGTCGGCAAAGGTTGCCGCCAACGACCGCGCCGGGGCCTCCAGCAACGGGCAATGGGAGGGAACGCTCACCGCCAACCGGCACGCCTTGGCGGCGCCCTGGCTTCGGGCCCTGCTGGCAACCAGCCCCATGGCCTCGTCGCTGCCGGCGATGACCACCTGGTTATCGGCATTGATGTTGGCCAGGTAGACCGGTGTCGTGTCGCTATGTACCTGGGCCAGTAACGCTTCGACTGAAGCAAGATCCAAGCCGATGATTGCAGTCATGCCATAGCCTTTCGGATAGGCCTGCTGCATCAGTTCGCCCCGCAGGCTGACCAGCCGCAACGCGTCTTCGAATCCCAGGGCACCGGCGACGACCGCCGCCGGATACGCACCGATGGACAGCCCCGCCACGTAGTCCGGCGCAGGCGCCTGTTCCAGCAGGCGACGGGACGCCGCCACGCCGGCAATCAACAGGCACAACTGTACGGCGCGGGTCGAATGCAGCGCTGCGACACTGTCCAGTTGCCGGACGTCTTCGCCAAGCACATCACTTGCCTGGTCCAGTACCTGAAGCGACAGGTCATGGAGCATGCCGGGCCGTTGCGCCCCTTGGCCGGGGAACACCAAGAGGCTGCTCATGCGACGCACTCCAGCGACGGCTGCCAGGGATCCTTCACCAACCGGGCCTGGACATCATCCTTGAGCAAGACCCGCTGTGACACGCCTGCCCACTCGCGCAGGGCGACGGCGCCGAATGGCGTCTGCAACTGCATGTCCACGGAACATACCGAATCGTCCAGTTGCGCCAGCAGTTCCCTGGCCTGAGCGCGATCCAACGGCTGCGGCGTACGCAGGATCAGGTCCAGGTCACTGCGGTCATGCAATGCCCTAATGCCACTGGCGAGTTCGAAGCCGGCGCTGCCGCTGACGCCCCAGATCCAGCCGCAACTATCGAGCAGCGGACGCAGGCGTGACAGCGCTAGCAGCGCCGGCACGTCGCGGCGAAAGGCGACGTGACACAAGTCTTCCGGGCGCATCCGCCGCACGACGGCAGACAACGGCATCGACGTGGCGTAGCGTTGTTCCCGGAATCGCCCACGCACGCCCACCGCAATCTGCCCCGGCGCCACCACCGCCCGCCGCACAACCACCGGTTGCCCGAGGCCCAGGGATTCGCCCACCCACTGCGGCGCATCCGCCGGCAACCGCTCCGGGGTCATCCCCCAGAGCAGGTCATGGGCCAGGAAATGATTCACCACTGCGCCCTCAGCAACTGGCGAACGGTGCTGGAGGCCGCTCGGTGAGACGCGCCCAGACGGCTTCTCAAGTCTCGCGGTGCTCCTAGAACGTCGTTGATCGCCTGTTGCAGGCAATCGATCACCCGCGCCAGGTCACTCGCCAGCGGTTGCTCGATCTGCTCGACCGACAGGGTTTCCCACAACAAGCCCAGGCTGGCAAAACTGTCGATGTCATACGCCATCGGCGGCACGCTGGCGGCCAGCGCCTCAAGTTCTTCGACGCTGCGCAAGGTCACCCGCGCCGCCGACGCCTTGCCCATGGCGTGGACCATCACCCCCGGATCGCGCAGTGCAATCAGCCGGTTGGCCTGATAGCCGTGGGCAAGGAATGCACCGGACATCGCCTTGCCCACCAGCAGGCCGATCACCGGATGCCCGGCCAATCGAGCGCGGGCGTAGCTGCCCGCCGCGCCGGCCAGCGCCTGATGGATGCCCAGGGCTTCTTCACGCCGGCCATACGCCTGGCTCGGCACATCAACGATAGCGATCAAGGGTCGTTTGCTCGGCGCATCGCGGTCGGCGGCAATGGCGTCACCCACTGCTTTTGCCAGGCCCCAGCCTTCCAGCAAGCCGACTTCGCCGTTGCGAGCCCGCGGGAAGCGGTTGTCAGGATCGGCCACCACCGCCAGCAACCGTACCTGTTGTTCGCCCAATCGGACATCGGCGACCTTCAACGACGCGGGCAATCCTTGGATCGGCAGGGCGTTGCCGCTCAGGGCTTCGAACCAGCGCAAGCCGCGCAATGAATAAGCACTCATGGACGTTCTCCCTGATACAACTGGCGAACCGCTGCCGGTTCGATTTGCACGTCGGTGTCCAACTGAGCCAGGCGTTGCAGGAACCACTCGGGCTGGCCACTGCGGTGCACGGACGGCACACCCTGATGCAGCAACTGGCTGACCTCCTGGCGGATCCGCGCCACGTCATCGGCCACATAACGGTCCACCAAACCGCTGGCAAAACGCTGCTCGCCGCCGGTCAGACTCCAGATGAAGGGCCGGTCGCGGGAGTCGTATTCGTCGAGCCCGGCTTCCTGCTCGATGACTTGCGGGCCGTTCAGGCCGAGCCGTGCCTCCTGGGTCACCAGCAAGTAGCTGCACAGCCCGGCGGCGATAGACATGCCGCCGAAACAGCCGACACTGCCGGCCACCACCCCGACTACCGGTTGGTACTGGCGCAGGTCGACAATCGCCGAATGGATCTCGGCAATCGCTGCCAGCCCCAGGTTGGCTTCCTGCAAGCGCACGCCACCGGTTTCCAGCAGCAACACGGCCCGGGTCGGGATGCCGTTACGGTTGTCTTCGGCGGCCAGTTCCAGGGCGCCGGCAATCTTCGCCCCGCCGACCTCGCCCAGGCTGCCGCCCTGGAAAGCACCTTCGATGGCGGCGAGGACCACCGGCAAACCGTCGAGGCTGCCCTTGGCGATCACCACGCCGTCATCGCTCTGCGGCACCACGCCCTGGCGCAACAGCCAGGGCGACATGACCCGCTGGAACGGGTCGAGCAACTCGCGGAACGTGCCATCGTCCAGCAACGCCTTGGCGCGTTGCCGGGCGCCCAGCTCGATGAAGCTGTGCTTGTTCAATAATGCGGCGCTGTCAGTCATGGCCGATCTCCTCGAAGCCTTGCTCCAGGCGCAGACGCACCACGCCAGGCGTGGCGCCAAAATCATGGATATCGATGGACAGCGCCGGCGGCACCTGGCCGTCGAACATGCGCGAAAAAAGATGTTGCCAGCGCTGCTCGCTGCCGTTGACCGAGGTTTGCACCTGGATGGTCAACTTGCCGGCCAGGCCCGGTTCGATCAGCACTTCCAGGTCGCCGGAACCGACACAGCCCACCAGCGCCCGGCCCCGTGGCGGCTGCCCGGCGGGAAATTCAAAGGATAAGGTTTGCATCAGCACACTCCTGGGCAGAGGCCATCGCCGCGCTCGATCCGGTCGAGCAGCAGGCAGGCGGCGAGCAGGTCGGCCGCACCGCCGGGCGAGGCGTTCAAAGCAATCAATTGTTGGTCCAGCGCGTGCAGTTGGCGACGACCGCCCAGACTTGCACTACCACCGGCATCGAGCACGGCTCTGGCGCCTTGTTGCATGGCTTGCAAACCCGCTTCGCCGGCGCGATACAGCACGCAGGTGTCAGCCAGGGTGGTCATGATCGCCAGCAACGCATCGAGCCGGGCGTTCTGCTCTCCGGCCCCCGCCGCACGGCTGCGCTTGAGTTGCGGCAGGCCCAGGCCGGTCACGGCCGGGAACGCCAGCTGGGCTTCTTCACGGGCGCCGCGCACACCGTAGCGCTGGGCAACCTGGGCGCCATGGCTCATGGGTTTTGGTGCGTAGCGGTCGTCGAGCAAGGCCAGGCGGGCGGCGCGCAAAGTGACTGCGCCAGCGGCGCTGGATTTAGGTTCCAGCGCCGCGGCGGCGACCAGCAGGCCCAAGGCCCAGATCGCGCCGCGGTGGGTGTTCACCCCGCCGGTGGTGGCGAGCATCGCGGCTTCGCCTTCACGGCCGATCCGTCCAAGGGCTTCGCGCAACGGCAGGCCGATGTCAGCGTAATCGATGGCGGCCTCGGCCATTTCCTTGAACGCCGGCCACAGCGACAGCGCCGAAGCATGCATCAGCCCCAGGTGGAGATCGGTATGGGCACCGCTGCCACGACGGTCCACCAGGGCCGGTTTGGGTGACAGGTCGGCTTCGTCGATCAGCGCGTCGACCGTCAGGTCCGCCAGGCGCTCGGACAGCGATAGCGCTTTGGGTTGCCAGTTGAGTGCGTGCATTTACCAGCTCCTGAACTTGGCGGGCGGGTTGTAGAGGCCACCGGACCACTCCACCAGATCGGCCACGCTCCTGGCCGCGAGCAACTCGCGAGTGGCGTCGGTGCGACGGATGCCGAGGTCTTCGGGCAAGGCGATCAAGCCTTCGCGGCGCATCCGCGCGGTGTCCTTGGGGTTGTGCCGCAGGCCGATGGCAGTGACCCCGGCCACGGCCGCAATCATCGCCTGACGCTCCTCCAGCGAACGGGCCTTGTACAAGTAGGCGATGCCTTCTTCGGTAAGCAGGTGGGTGACGTCGTCGCCGTAGATCATGATCGGCGCCAGGGGCATTCCGGCTTTCTTCGCCACGTCCACCGCGTCGAGCGTCTCGACGAAGGTTGGCTTGCCGCCCTCCTGGAAGGTCTCGACCATCTGCACCACCAGTTTCTTGCCACGCTCCAGCAAAGGAGCCTCGCCATCGCCGTGGCGCATGTCGAGCCAGGCTGACGTGCCGTGGCGGCGACCGCGTGGATCATGGCCCATGTTCGGTGCGCCACCGAATCCGGCCAGACGACCACGGGTGACGGTGGAAGAATGACCATCGCCGTCTACCTGCAACGTGGCGCCGATGAACAGGTCCACGGCGTACTGACCGGCCAATTGGCAGACCATCCGGTTGGAGCGCAGCGAGCCGTCATGCCCGGTGAAGAACACGTCGGGCCGGGCGGCGATGTAGTGCTCCATGCCCAGTTCGGTGCCGAAGCAATGCACGCTGTCGACCCAGCCGCTTTCGATGGCCGGGATCAGGGTCGGGTGCGGATTGAGCGTCCAGTTGCGGCAGATCTTGCCCTTCAGGCCCAGGGATTCGCCGTAGGTCGGCAGAATCAACTCAATAGCGGCGGTGTTGAATCCGATGCCGTGATTGAGAGACTGGACGTTGTGTTTTTCGTAGATCCCACGGATCGCCATCATCGCCATCAGTACGTGTACTGGCTTGATATGCCGGGGGTCGCGGGTGAATAGCGGCTCGATGTAGAACGGCTTGTCGGCCACCACCACGAAATCCACCCAGGACGCCGGGATGTCCACTCGCGGCAAGTCACTGACGTCGTCCACCAGTTGGTTGACCTGGACAATGACGATGCCATCGCTGAAGGCCGCCGGCTCGATCAACGCCGGGGTGTCCTCGGTGCTCGGGCCGGTGTAGATATTGCCGGCGCGGTCGGCCATGAACCCGGCGGAAAGCACCACGTTGGGGATCAGGTCCACCACCAGCCGCGCATAGAGTTCGATGTAGGTGTGGATCGCCCCGACTTCCAGCAGGCCGTCTTCGAGCAACTGGCTGATGCGCAGGCTCTGGGTGCCGGCGAAGGAAAAATCCAGCTTGCGGGCGATGCCGCGTTCAAACAGGTCCAGATGCTCGGAACGGCCGACGCTGGGCATGATCATGTGCAAGTCGTGGAGCTTCGACGGATCGGCTTTCACCAGGGAGCGCGAGAGGAAATCCGCCTGCTTCTGGTTATTGCCCTCCAGCACCACGCGGTCACCCGGCAGGATCAACGCCTCCAGCGCCGCGACGATCCTGTCGGTGGGCAGCACCACACCGTCGGCAAGCCCCTTCACCAGTTCGAGCCGCCGCTGCTTCTCGCTGCGCCGCCGCGTCCAGCGCGAGTCGGGGGATATTGTTGTTGTCATGACCACTCCACGGGTTCGCTGTCGTGGGGCTTACCTTAGGAGCGTCATGGGGGGGCATCAATCAAGCTCGATGCCGGATCGTTACGTTTGGAGTAATGGTCGAGCACGCCTTTTGTGGCATGGGTTCGATTTCCTTAAATAGAAATTCACGAACTGGCAACTGACTTACGGGTATTTTTAGTCGGCGGGCCAGTTCAGTCGACCTGTTGGTTCTGACAGTAGCCCTCGCTGAATCCGACGTGCTTAATGTTTTAGGGACGTTGTCCTTGCCCGGCGGTGGAAAGGTCGATGCGGCTGTAATTCCATCAAGATTTGGAGGACACCATGAGTTATGTGGATCACACGACTTTCGATGCTCGAGACCGTAACGGATGGATCGACGGTGATGGCGCAATCGATGCACGACTGGAAGCCGACGAACACGGCCGGAACATTTTCTGGGCGGGCGAGATGATTGCCAGCGATAAAAACAGGTTTCTTCCGGGTCTTTACAAGCAGTTCGAATTCAAAGACCCCGGGCTGGCGTACGAGCATTTTCATCTGACGTTCCGTTATCGCATCAAGGAGCAGCCGGGGGAGCTCGGCTTCGCCTTCCTGATCACCGAGAGCACTCACAGCGGCTGGGTGACCATGCGGGTGCATCCGCGATCCTGCGTCGGCGAATGGGTGGACGTGGACGGCCCGGTATCCAACTGGTTTGCTCGATCCCATGAGCTTCAGATAGGCGTTTGGGCCGCAGAGATGGGCAAGACCTTTGGACTGGAGTTCGCCGACATCCGCCTCGAGATGATTCCGGCGTAAGTCCCCCCCAGAAGCAGCGAAACCAGCCCCGTTGGCTGGGAGAAGGCTCAGGGTCTTTGATATTCAGCCAACCCGGCGGCCATCACCAGTTCCTCCAGCGCCAGCAGATCCGGCACTTTCGCCACATGTTCCCCCACTTGCACCGCCGCCTGTTCCAGCCCGCACAGCGGCACGTCGACGTAGCTCAGTTGGGCGTCGAGCTTGCAGGAGCGTGGGATACCTTGCACCAGCAGCGCAATGAACCGCAGTTCCGGGCGCCCGCCCAGGGCGTTGAGCACGACGATGCGGGCGCGCTCGCCGATCACGGTTTTCTGGCCGCAGGCTGACTCGAAGCTCAGCAGCGGGATCTGTCGTTCGCGCCAGCTCACCCAGCCCAGAAACCACGGTGGGGTGTCTAGATCGAAAGCGCTGCTCTGGTAGTCGATCAGCTCGGCCACGGCCACGTTGGGCAGGATCAGATGACGGTCGGCCAGAGGCAACAGCAGCCCGGTGAGGTGGCTGGTGCGCGGGTTCAGGTCATGCATGGGTCTTGCTCCAGTGGGCGATGCTGTCGAGCAGCACCGATTCCTGGTACGGCTTGCCCAGGTAGTCGTTGACGCCAATGGCCATCGCGCGGTCGCGGTGTTTCTGGCCGGTGCGCGAGGTGATCATGATGATCGGCAGGTGCGCCAGGCGTGGGTCGTTGCGCACTTGCGTCGCCACTTCGAAGCCGTCCATGCGCGGCATTTCGATGTCCAACAGCATCAGGTCCGGGGCATGCTCGGCCAGCAGCGCCATGGCGTCCACACCGTCCTTGGCGGTAAGTACGTGCATGCCATGGCGTTCCAGCAGGCGGCTGGTGACCTTGCGCACCGTCACCGAGTCGTCCACCACCAATACCAGCAATGGCCGCTGGTGCTCGCCCTCGCTTTGCGCCGACGCCGGGCGGCGCGGGACCTGGTGCGGCAAGGCGCGAATCGGCGCCAGCAGATCGAGGATCAGCACCACCCGCCCGTCGCCGAGGATGGTCGCTCCGGACAGGCCCTGGACCGCCGAGAACTGCGGGCCGAGGCTCTTGACCACGATCTCGCGGGTGCCGGCAGTGGCGTCCACCTGCACCGCGATATGCCGCTCGTTGCACTGCATCAGCAACACCGGCAGCGGCTGGCTCTGGCCCAGCAATTTCGGGCGAGCGCCGGTTTTCAGCAGCTCGCCCAGGTAGCAGAGTTCATAGCGCTGTCCGGCGTAGGTATAAGTCGGCGGATCGCCTTGGTAATAACCGTCGAGTTCGGCGGGCAGCACCCGGACAATGCTTTCGATGGTGTTGAGCGGGATCGCGTACTGGTCTTCATGACACTGCACCATCAACGCCCGGTTGACCGCCACGGTGAAGGGCAGGCGAATGCGGAAATGCACGCCCTGCCCCGGCGTGGAATCGATGATCATGCTGCCGCCCAGTTGCCGCACTTCTTCGTGGACAACGTCCATGCCGACGCCGCGTCCGGAAATCTGGGTGATCTTCTCGGCGGTGGAGAACCCAGGTTGCAGGATGAATTGCAGCACGTCGCGATCACTGATGTCGCTGTCCGGCGCCAGCAGGCCGCGTTTGATCGCCTTGCGCCGCACCGCCTCCAGTGGCACGCCGGCGCCGTCGTCACGGATGTCGAAAATGATGTCGCCGCCTTCCCGGGACAAGTCCAGGCTGATGCGCCCGCGCGCCGGTTTGCCTGCGGCGATACGCACGTCGGCCGGCTCCAGGCCGTGGTCCACCGCGTTACGCAGCATGTGCTCCAGGGGCGCGGCCATGCGCTCCAGTACGTTGCGATCCATCTCGCCTTCGGCATTGCCCACCACGAATTCGACATCCTTGCCCAGTTCCTGCGCCACCTGGCGGACAATACGCTTGAGGCGCGGCAGCATGCGCTCGAACGGCACCATGCGCGTACGCATCAGGCCTTCCTGGAGTTCGGTGTTGATCCGCCCTTGCTGCTGCAACAGGTTTTCGGCGTCGTGATTGCTGCGGTCCAGGGTTTCCTTGAGATCAAGCAGGTCCGAGGCGGATTCGAACAGCGCTCGGGACAACTGCTGCAACTGGGAATGACGGTCCATCTCCAGCGGGTCGAATTCCTCATAACCCAGGCGTTCGGCTTCCACCTGCTGGCGGCTGAGAATCCGCCCCTGGGTCTCGGTGTCCAGGCGGCGCAATTGATCGCGCATGCGCTCGATGGTGGTTTCCATCTCGTGCAGGGCCACGCGCGCGTCGTTGACCTGCTGTTCGATCCGGCCACGGAAGATCGAGGTTTCCCCGGCCAGGTTCACCAGGTCATCGAGCAGTTCAGCGGAGACCTTGACCATGTCCGCGCCATCGCTCGACGGTCCCGGCTCCGGCTTGGCCGGAACAGAGACAGGAACCGGGGTCGGTTCCGGAGCGGGGACGGGGGCGGCAACCGCATTGTCCTGCGGATGGTTGACCGCCTGGATCTGCGCAATCAACCGGTCTGCCGGCGGACACGATAGCCCGGCCCGCACCGCATCGAGCATCTGCGCCAGGCGATCATGGCTGCTTTGCACCAGGGTGAACAGCGCCGCCGTAGGCTGAAGCAGCCCCGCCGCCAGGCCTTCGTAAAGGTTTTCCAGTTCATGGGCCAGATCGCCGATGGGCGCGATTTCCACCATCCGCGCACCGCCCTTGAGTGTGTGCAGATCGCGCAACAAGGTTTCCACCGCCTGGCGGTTCGAAGGCTCGGCCTGCCAGCGCTGCAAGGCCGCCGCAGAACTGTCGAGAATATCGAAGCCTTCTTCGAGAAAGATCTCCAGCAGCTCGGGGTCATGACCGGCCGCATCGCCCGTCTGCGTACCGGTGGTTTCGATGGCGTTCGGCTTGTCCTGGCGAAACCGGCGCAGGGCGTCGATCAGCGCAACCGGATCACCCAGTGGCTGGCCCTGTTGCAACTGCCCGAGCAACAGATCGAGGCGCTCGTGGCTGCCATTGAGCAGTTGTTCCAGTTCCTCGCTGTGGCTGTAGCGACGGTCCACCAGGCCTTCGTAGAGATTTTCCAATTCCTGGGCCAGATCGCTGATCGAACGGATGTCCGCCATCCGTGCCCCGCCCTTGAGGGTGTGCAGGTCACGTTGCAGCGACGACAGCGGCGCGGCGTTTTCCGGGTCGGCCAGCCAGCGTTGCAGGGCCTGGGCGGCGCTTTCGAGGATGTCCTGGGCCTCCTCGATGAAGATCGAGACGATGTCGTCATCCACATCGCCGTCAACGTGAGCGCCGTGGTCCAGCTCAGCCGTCGCGCTACCCAGCTCGCGAATGCTCAGGGTTCGGCTGCCGTCGCTGCGGATCAGGCCGGTCGCCGAGGGGTCGAGGCCGGCCTCCAGCAAACTGCGCAGGGCCTGTACCCGTTCCGGTTGCGGATGCACATGCTGCCCGGCCGCCAGCTCATCAAGCATATCGATCAACGCTTCATGGGCGCGCTGCGCCTCCTGGAAAAACCCATCGCTGACCGCCAGGCTGCTTTCCTCCACCGCGCCATAGAGGTCGAGCAAGGCTTCGCAGAGTTCGTCCACCGGGTGCAGGTCGGCCAGATGCGCGCCTTCGCCAAGAGTGGTCAGTTCATCCAGCAGCGCGCTCAGTTCCTGGCCGTCGCCGGGGTGCTGCTGCCAGCGCTGCAGCAGGTTCTCGGCGTCCAGCAGGATGTCCATGCCCTGGGCGAGGAAGTTGTTGATCAACTGCGGATCACGCTTGGCCCGCGCCCCGGTGTCCGATGCACCGGGCGTTGCTTGCAGGCGTTCGGCCAACAGCGCCTGGGCGCGCCGGACCAGATCGGCGGCTCCGGCGATCGGCGCTAGCGGTTCGGTGTGTAACTGGCGCAGGCCTCGCCGCAGCAAGCCTTCGGCCTCCAGCAACAGCTCGACTTCGTCCAGATCCAGGGCGATCAGGTGCGCACGGTATTCCCGGGCGAGTTCGTCCATGGCGCCGGCCAGCTCGGCGATCGGCAGCACACCGGCCATGGAAGCGCTGCCCTTGAGGGTGTGCAAGGCGCGCTGCAATTCGTCGCTGGCCTGCAACGGCAACTGCTCGGCAGCCTGGTCGAGGAAGCGATTGACGATTGCGAGGTGGCCCTGGGCTTCGGTGTCGAAAATCTTCAGCAACAGCGGATCGAGGGCAGCCACGTCCCGCTGGTCTTCATCGGGCTCATCGTCGCCCTTGGCCAGGGCATGGGCGCGGGCGGCCAGGCGGTCGACGTCCTCGCGCTGGCGCTGGCGATTGTCAGCGAACTCAGCCACCAGCACCGGCAACAACTGCAGCGTGTCCTCGATCAACTTCAGTACCGCAGCCCCCGGCGCGACGCTGTGCTCCAGCACCCGGTTGAGCAGGTTCTCAACGGCCCAGGCCAGCTCTCCCAACACCAACGCCCGAACCATCCGGCCGCTTCCCTTGAGGGTGTGAAAGGCCCGACGCACCTCGCCCAGGGCAGCATGGTCGTCGGGATGCGCACGCCAGCGCGGCAAGTACTCATGAAGGACACCGAGCACTTCTTCGGTTTCCTCCAGAAAGACCTCACGCAGCTCGTCGTCCACCGGATGCTCATCCACGGGCGGCGGCAACAGGCTGCCCGGCGTGCCCCTGGCCGGCGGGTTGACCGCCAAGACCGGGTTGCTCAGCACCTGGGCCAGGGACTGCACCGTCTGGGGATCATCCAGTTCCTGCAAATCCTGCATGACCTGGGCCTCGTTGGGGCTCAACACATCATCGAGCACCGGCACCCGCGCCTCGTCAGGGAAATAGCCAAGGGCCGCCAGGCTGTGTTCGACCCCGTCCAGCAAGGGTTCGCCGGGGGTTTGCGGATCCTCGCTCAAACGCTCCAGGTAATACTCCAGGCCCGTGATCACATCGGCCAGGTGGTCAAGCTCTTCCCAACCGGGCTGGGCCTGCTCCAGCAACAGATGATCGCGGATAAACCCGTTGCAAGCCTCCACCAGGCCGGCGGCGCGGCTCAGGGGGATCATCGCCAGCGCGCCGCGCACCTGGGTCAGCAAGGCCGGCAAGGACTGCAACTGCTCACTGTTCCAGTCGGCGTCGATGTAGTCGACGATCATGTCCTTGGCCTGTTGCAGGCAGGTGTGGGCCTCCTTGATGACGATCTGGTGGATCTGGGTCAGGTCGGTGGTGGGCAACCGGGCGTCTTCGCGGCTGTCCGGCTCGACGGTGCCGACCATGCCGGCCAGGGTCGCCTCGACATAGAGCAAGGCGCCGGCAACGTCCATGAGGGTCGCGTCATCGGGCTCGCGCTGGCCCTGGGCGAGGCTCAGCACCACCGCCAACTGATCGATGATGACCTTGCGCGGCTGGCCGAAGCCGAGCACCGCCAGGGTATCGGCAATTTGCCGCAAGGGCGCCAGCAGGCTGTCCAGCTCGGCGGCGTGCTGGCGATCACTGCGCACGAACAGGTCCAGGCGTTCCTTGACCCGCACCAGCTCTTCACAGAGCGCGGCGAGCACCGAACGCATGGCGTCGCGGTCGGGCCCGGCCAGGCGCGCACGTTCTTCGTCGACCATGGCGCTGTCGGGCAGCGCGTCGTCCAGTGAGTAGCGTTCTTTCATGATCTGCATCTGCCCGCTGGGATGTTCGGCCTTGGCAATATAGAACAACAAGCTCTTGAGCAGGTGGGGCGGCGCCGGCTGATTGATGCCGGGCATGCCCTGCTCCGACAGGCGCTTGAGTTCCTTGTCGGTCTCCTTGAACAGGCTGCGCAACGCCGGGCTATTGGCAATGCGCCCGTCGCGCATGCCTTCCACCAGTGCCGAAGCCACCTGCCATAACGCGTTGAGCGGCGCCCCGGCGCACAGCCCTTCGAGGCGATGGAAGACTTTGGCCAGGTAACCGAGATGGGTGGCATCGTCCTGTTCGCGCAGCAGGCCCACCAGCGCCACTTGCAGGGTCTGGCGCAGTTTGCGCAAGGTATTCGGCAGGTCCGGTGGTGCCAGATGCTCCAACGCTTCGCGGCTCAAGGGGGCGACTTGCGGCAGTTCCGGGCTGAACAGGCTGGTCTCCGACAGCAGGCCCTCGCCCCGGGCGCTGCGCAGATCATTGATCAACGGCAAGACCACCAGTGGCAGGTCGCGGCGCGCGCCTTGTATGCGCTCCAGGTAGATCGGCAACTGGCCCAGGGCCTGGCTCAACAGACTGATGGCTTCGTCGCGGTGGGTGACACGGTTGTCTTGCAGGGCGGCGCACAGCTGCTCCATTTCCTCGGCCAACAACGCAGCGCCATAGAATTCGACCATTTGCAGGCCGCCATGCACCTGGTGAATGCAGGCCAGGCATTGCCCAAGAGCATCCGACGCCTGCGGATCGTCCACCAGGCGATTGAGGGCCAGGTGGGCCTGCTTCAGCGTTTCGGCAATCTCGCCCTTGATCCACTCCAGGGCTACGTAATCGTGCCGATCACCCATAACCACTCCAAACCATCGTCATACGCCTGAGATACTGACGAGACTCCTTGTGGCGAGGGAGCTTGCTCCCGCTTGAGCGCGAAGCGCTCACAAAATCTCTACGGCGGTTACGCCCGAAACGTCGGACCGCCCCAGCGGGAGCAAGCTCCCTCGCCACAAAAGCTCCATCGCCACAGGCACTTCATTTCTCAACAGCCCCATCACCGCTTTTCCTCATCCACAGGCCCCGCCGGCAAGGTGAACCCCGACACCGACCGACGCAGCTGGCTGGCCATCTTCGCCAGGTTACCGATGCTTTCGGCGGTGGCGGTGGAGCCGGACGAGGTCTGGCTGGTGATCTGTTGGATCACGTTCATGGTCAGGGAAATCTGTCCGGCCGAGGTGGTCTGTTGCTGCGCTGCGTTGGAAATGCTCTGGATCAACGCCGCCAGGGTCTTGGACACGCCTTCGATTTCCTCCAGCGCCACCCCGGCATCCTGTGCCAGCCGTGCGCCGCGCACCACTTCGGTGGTGGTCTGTTCCATGGAAATAACCGCTTCGTTGGTGTCGGCCTGGATCGCCCGCACCAGGGTCTCGATCTGGCGGGTCGCCGCCGATGAACGCTCCGCCAGGCGTTGCACTTCATCGGCCACCACCGCGAAGCCGCGCCCGGCATCGCCAGCCATGGACGCCTGGATCGCCGCGTTGAGCGCCAGGATGTTGGTCTGGTCGGCGATGTCGTCGATCAGGCTGACAATGTCGCCGATTTCCTGGGACGACTCACCCAGGCGCTTGATGCGCTTGGCGGTGTCCTGGATCTGTTCGCGAATGTTGTCCATGCCGTGAATGGTGTTGTGCACCACCTCGTTGCCCTTGTTGGCGATCTCCACCGAGCGTTCGGCCACCGCCGACGACTCGGCGGCATTGGCTGATACCTGGTCGATGGACTGGGCCATTTCATTGATTGAAGTCGAAGCTTCGGAGATTTGCTGGGCCTGGTGCTCGGAAGCCTGGGCCAGGTGCATGGCCGTGGCCTGGGTTTCCTGCACCGCAGCGGCCACCTGGCCGGCGGTGAGGTTGATGGTCGCCACCAGGTCGCGCAGCTGGTCCACCGAATAGTTGATGGAGTCGGCGATGGTGCCGGTGAAGTCTTCGGTGACCGAAGCGGTGACTGTCAGGTCGCCATCGGCGAGGTCGGCGATTTCGTCCAGCAGTCGCATGATCGCGTTCTGGTTGCGCTCGTTCTTCTCCGCCGTCTCGCGCAGTTGGCGATTGGTTTCGCGCACCATTACCAGGCCGATCAGGATGATCGACATCAGCGCCAGCAGGCCCAGTACATAACCGCCGATGCTATTGACGGAGCGCCCACCGGCCAGGTTCTCGAACGCGGTCGCCAGGTGCGAGGCTTCGTCCAGCAGGGTCTGCGACAGATTGAAGATGTTGCCCGCCGATTCACGGACCTTGAACAGTTCCGGAGAGGTTTCCAGGATTTCGTCCACCGAGCCCGAGACGAACTCGAACAGCTCGCTGATTTCGCTCAGGCGTGCCCGGGCGTCGCGGTCCTGG
Source organism: Pseudomonas sp. SMV71 (assembly GCF_052042015.1). Classification (NCBI taxonomy): domain Bacteria; kingdom Pseudomonadati; phylum Pseudomonadota; class Gammaproteobacteria; order Pseudomonadales; family Pseudomonadaceae; genus Pseudomonas; species Pseudomonas sp. SMV71. Next base: position 45,907 of record NZ_JBKGGU010000023.1, read on the forward strand.
ACCTGGGAGATCTTCAGCGCCGGGTCGCCTTGCAGCATGCCGTTGAGTACCTGGCCGAAACGCGCCGCGTCGCGACCGAAGGTGTCGGCAGCCTGGCTGGCGTTTTCGTCCCCTGCCAACACGGTGTTCACCGCGCCAAGAATCCGCTCGGCCAGCAGCGACTGACGCTGGGCCATGGCCACTTGGGACGCGGGCGCGCCCCGTTGCAGCAGGATCTCGACGACTTTCTCGTACTCGACCTGCAATTGCGGCACGGTTTCGGCCAGGGTTGCCGCCACCTGGTGCAACGAGAGCACGGTCTGCTCGCTGGAGAGGATGGCATCGGTGTTCTTGAGCAGGCGCTCCCAGTCCAACTGCACGGCGCGCATCTGCGGACGTAACGTGGCGGGGGCCGGTGGCAGGCCGGTCACCGGGTCGCCCTGCTTCAGGTAGCTCCAGCGCTGGGCGAAATCATTACGCGCGTCGCTGAGCAACTTGAACGCCGCAGGCTTGCCGGCGGCCGCCTCGGTGGCATTCTTGGCGATGCGCTGGGACAGCACCCGCAATTCCCCGGCGTGGCCAATGTACTGCTTGTCGTAGTTGGACTGGGTATTGAGGTAAGCGAAATTGGCGAACAGCAGCACGATGAAGACAATCAGCGCGACGAACAGCACGATGATCTGCGAACGACTGCGCGTCGCTTCCAGTGGCTTGCCTGTTTTTGCTTTGATCATCGGTTCTCGCCTGTACTGCCCAAAACCCCAACCCACCACCATCCCAATGTGGGAGCGAGCTTGCTCGCGATGGCGGCGGCACAGTCAACATTGATACAAGCTGCGGCACCGCTATCGCGAGCAAGCTCGCTCCCACAGGGAACAGTGCTGCATCTGGTCAAATCGCCACATCCATGAACCCCGGCGAGCGTGTCAGGGCGAACGGGCTGAACACCTGCCACTCGCGCTCGCTGCGAAACCGTCCCTTGACGAAGGCCGACTCCGGGCCGTCGAGATCATCCATCAAGGTCGGTTCGAGGCTCTCCTGGGGGAAATGTTGCAATCCGAGGACTTCATCCACCAGCAACCCGGTGAACATTTCGTCGTGATCGACCACCAGCACCCGTCGCTGCTTGCGCACGGTCGACAGCTCATGGCCGAAGAAACCGCACAGATCCATCAACGGCAACAGCCGCCCGCGCAGATTAGCGACACCGCGCACCCACGCCTTGACGCCGGGCAACTGGGTGTAGCGCGGTTCGTGCAGCACTTCGCTGACTTCCCCCATGGGCGCTACATACCAGTGCTCGCCCAGGCGAAAGCCGATGCCGCTCCAACTGGCGCGATGGGCTGGCTGGGACGGCAGGTCCGCCCCCAGCAACCGACAGCGCCGGTCGATCTGCAACAGCAGTTCGAATGCGGTCAGGGACTGGCTCATGGCCGCGCGGTCAACCCGCCAGTACTTTGTTCAGGGTCGCGATCAGGGTTTCTTCGTCCACCGGCTTGGTCAGGTAATCCTTGGCACCCTGGCGCGTGCCCCAGACCTTGTCGGTGTCCTGGTCCTTGGTGGTGATGATGATCACCGGGATGTGGCCGGTGTCCGGGTCCTTGGTCAACTGGCGCGTGGCCTGGAACCCATTGAGGCCGGGCATGACGATGTCCATCAGCACCGCGTCGGGTTTTTCCTGGCGGGCCAGGGCCACGCCATCGGCGCCATTTTCGGCCTTCAGGACCTGATGGCCGTGTTTTTCCAGCATGCCGGTGAGTTTATACATCTCGGTCGGCGAGTCATCGACGATCAGAATACGTGCCATGGTGTTCCCCATTTTTTGTCGACCCCAGGCCCGTTGGCCGAGTGTCATTAATGTGCCTGGTGCGGCTGGACAGCGGCAAAGCCCGGGACATGGGCCTGTATCGCTCCCAGCAGTTCTTCCTTGCTGAACGGTTTGGTCAAAAACTGATCGGAGCCGACGATGCGCCCCTTGGCCTTGTCGAACAAGCCGTCACGGGACGACAGCATGATCACCGGCGTGGCCTTGAACGCACTGTTGTTCTTGATCAGGGCACAGGTCTGGTAACCGTCCAGGCGCGGCATCATGATGTCGACGAAGATAATCCCCGGATGATGATCGGCGATCTTGGCCAGGGCATCGAAGCCGTCGATGGCCGTGATCACCTCGCAGCCGACGTTGCGCAACAGGGTTTCGGCGGTGCGGCGGATGGTCTTCGAGTCGTCGATGACCATGACCTTCAAGGCGCTGGATTGCTGCTGCGAAAGATGCTCTGCCATTGTCACTGCGGCCGGTTTTTAACGCTTGAGAGTCAACGACCGCGCAAGCCCTTGATGTTCAAGGCCCGCGCGTCACATGGCAGCCTTTTTAGCACAGTCTTTATCGCCGATCCATGGCCGGGCGGTGCGGTGGTTTTTCCTTGACCGCCAATCGTCCGGGCGCCACTCTGACGCCACTTTTTCGCGGCAGTCGTGCCCATCAAACTTTCGAGGAACCAAGCCATGAGCGTACGCGTCGGCATTGTCATGGACCCTATCGCCAGCATTTCCTACAAAAAGGATAGCTCGCTGGCCATGCTGCTGGCCGCTCAGAAGCGCGGCTGGGAATTGTTCTACATGGAGCAGCGCGACCTTTACCAGGCCGAAGGCCAGGCCCGGGCGCGGATGAAGCCGCTGAAAGTCTTCGCCAACCCCGAGAAATGGTTCGAGCTGGGCGCCGAGAACGACACGCTGCTGAGCGACCTGGACGTGATCCTGATGCGCAAGGATCCGCCGTTCGACATGGAGTTCGTCTACTCCACCTACTTGCTGGAACAGGCCGAAAGCGCCGGTGTGCTGGTGGTCAACAAGCCCCAGAGCCTGCGCGACTGCAACGAAAAACTGTTCGCCACGTTGTTCCCTCAATGCACGCCGCCGACCATCGTCAGCCGTCGCCCGGACGTGCTGCGTGAATTCGCCGACCATCACGGCGACGTGATCCTCAAACCACTGGATGGCATGGGTGGCTCTTCGATCTTCCGCCACACCGCCGGGCATCCTAACCTGTCGGTCATCCTCGAAACCCTGACCTTGCACGGCCAGCAACAGATCATGATCCAGGGCTACCTGCCAGCCATCGTCGATGGCGACAAGCGCATCCTGATGATCGACGGCGAACCGGTGGATTATTGCTTGGCGCGCATTCCCGCGGCCGGCGAAACCCGCGGCAACCTGGCGGCCGGCGGCCGTGGCGAAGCGCGTCCGCTGACCGAAAAAGACCGCTGGATCGCCGCCCAGGTCGGCCCGACCCTGCGCGAGAAAGGCCTGTTGTTCGTCGGCCTGGACGTGATCGGCGAGCACCTGACCGAGATCAACGTTACCAGCCCGACCTGCATCCGCGAGATCGACAACGCCTTCGGCACCGACATCGGCGGCCTGCTGATGGATGCCATCGATCAGAAGCTCAAGGCGCGTTGATCTGGATCTGATGAAGGAAACCGACATTGCGTTATCATGCCCGGCCTGAAAAAAATGCGATGTTGGTTTCCTTGTCATGACCCTCCCGTCCGATCTGCCCCAAGAGCTCGCCCATCGTGGCGTGCGCCCGGCCGATCGCCTCGGTTTTACCCTGTTCCTGGCGGCGCTGATCCACCTGGCCCTGCTGCTGGGCGTCGGTTTTGCCACGGTCGAGCCCAAGCAGATCAGCCGGACCCTGGAAATCACCCTGGCGACCTTCAAGAGCGAGACCAAGCCGACCAAGGCGGATTTCCTGGCCCAGGAAAACCAGCAAGGCAGCGGCACCCTGGAAAAGAAGGCGATCCCCAAGACCACCGAGGTTGCGCCATTCCAGGACAACACGGTGCAGAAAGTCACCCCACCACCGGCGGCCAAGCCCGAAGTCCAGGAAACGGCGCCCAAGGCAGCCGTGACCACCGTGGCGCCGAAGCCGAAAAAAGCCCCGGTCAAGGAAGAGGTCAAGCCCGACCCCAAGCCCAAGGCACCCGCGCCGACCTTCGACAGCTCCCAGTTGTCCAGCGACATCGCCAGCCTGGAAGCCGAACTGGCCCAGGAGCAGCAGTTGTACGCCAAACGCCCGCGGATCCACCGCCTGAGCGCCGCCTCGACCATGCGCGACAAAGGCGCTTGGTACAAAGACGAATGGCGCAAGAAGGTCGAGCGCATCGGCAACCTGAACTATCCCGACGAAGCCCGGCGCAAACAGATCTACGGCAATTTGCGACTGATGGTCTCGATCAATCGCGACGGCTCGCTGTATGAAGTGCTGGTGCTCGAATCCTCCGGCCAGCCGCTGCTGGACCAGGCCGCCCAGCGCATCGTACGCCTGGCGGCGCCGTTCGCGCCGTTTACCGGCGACCTGTCGGACATCGACCGACTGGAAATCATCCGCACCTGGAAATTCGCCCGGGGCGATCGGCTGTCCAGTAACTGACACACCGCTTCCACAGGTTTTGTATGGCTCAGGCATTTGTGCCCCCCGCAGATCCCCTGTGGGAGCGAGCTTGCTCGCGATAGCGGTCTGTCAGTCAACATCTATGTTGGATGATCAATGGCTATCGCGAGCAGGCTCGCTCCCACACGGGATCTGTATCAGCCTCGGGTATTTCCTGCACATCCCCAGCTTGTCAGTTCGGCCCTGCGCCGCCACACTAGCGCCTATGAAAAACCTCAGCCCCACCTACCTCAAGCATCACTTCCTGATCGCCATGCCGCACATGGCCGATCCGAACTTTGCCCACACCTTGACCTATATCGTCGAGCACACGGCCAATGGGGCCATGGGGCTGGTGATCAATCGCCCGCAGGAGCTGAACCTGGCGGACATTCTCGAGCAGTTGCGGCCCGAGATCGAACCGCCGCCTTTGTGCCAGCACGTGCCGATTTTCATCGGTGGCCCGGTGCAGACCGACCGCGGCTTCGTGCTCCATCCGTCGGGGCCGACCTATCAGGCCACGGTGGACCTGAACGGGGTGTCGCTGTCCACCTCCCAGGACGTGCTGTTCGCGATTGCCGATGGTGTCGGCCCGCAGAAAAGCCTGATCGCCCTCGGCTACGCCGGCTGGGAACCCGGGCAGCTGGAAGCCGAACTGGCCGACAACGCCTGGCTGACCTGCCCGTTCGACGCCGATATCCTGTTCAACACCAGCAGTGAATTGCGCCTGGAAGCGGCGGCCAGCCGGCTGGGGGTCAACCTCAGCCTGCTCACCAGCCAGGCGGGACACGCCTGATGGCCCTGCGCTTGCTGCTGGGCTTCGATTACGGCACCAAACAGATCGGCGTAGCGGTCGGCCAGGTCGTGACCGGCCAGGCCCGGGAGCTGTGCACTCTGAAGGCACAGAACGGCGTGCCGGACTGGAACCAGGTCGAAGCGCTGATCAAGGAATGGAAACCCGACGCCGTGGTGGTCGGCCTACCGTTGAACATGGACGGCACGCCCAGCGAGATGTGTGTACGCGCCGAAAAATTCGCCCGCCGGCTCAATGGCCGTTTCAACCTGCCTTTCTATACCCACGACGAGCGCCTCACCACCTTCGAGGCCAAGGGCGAGCGCCTGGTGCGCGGCGGACAGAAAGGCAGCTACCGTGACAACCCGGTGGACGCCATTGCCGCCGCCCTGCTGTTGCAAGGCTGGCTGGACGAGAACAGCGCCCTGTTCGAAAGCTGATTATCTACAAAGCGCCGCGAGGCGCTTTCTTTTAGCGACAAACCGCGCCATCGATCACCGGCGCGGACATCTGAAGGAGCCAGCATGAGCCTGCCCAATCCTGCCGAACTGATCAGCCAGATGGCGATCCGTCTCACGGCCCACCTGGAACACCGCGGCATCAGCGAGCCCCGCTACATCGGCATTCGCACCGGTGGCGTCTGGGTCGCCCAGGCCTTGCTCGACACACTGGGCAGCCAGGCGCCGCTGGGCACCCTGGACGTGTCGTTCTATCGCGACGACTTCAGCCAGAACGGCCTGCACCCGCAAGTACGTCCCTCGGCGCTGCCGTTCGAGATCGAAGGCCAACACCTGGTGCTGATCGACGACGTGCTGATGAGTGGCCGGACCATCCGCGCCGCCATGAACGAACTGTTCGACTACGGTCGCCCGGCCAGCGTGACGCTGGTGTGCCTGCTGGACCTGGACGCCGCCGAGTTGCCGATCCGCCCGAACGTGGTCGGTGCGACGCTGACGCTGGCCGCCCACGAGCGGGTCAAGCTCTCCGGGCCTTCGCCGCTGCAACTCGAACTGCAAGACCTTGCCCATTAACTGCCCTTGTAAGAGTCCATCGCGATGACGCCTCTCGAAACCAAGCGCCCGCTGCAGCTCAACGATCAGGGCCAGCTGCGGCACTTCCTGTCCCTCGACGGCCTGCGCCGCGAGCTGCTGACGGAAATCCTCGACACTGCCGACTCGTTCCTCGAAGTCGGCGCCCGAGCGGTGAAGAAGGTCCCGCTGCTGCGCGGCAAGACCGTGTGCAACGTGTTCTTCGAAAACTCCACCCGCACCCGCACCACCTTCGAACTGGCGGCCCAGCGACTGTCGGCGGACGTGATCACCCTCAACGTGTCCACATCCTCGGCGAGCAAGGGTGAAACCCTGCTCGACACCCTGCGCAACCTCGAAGCCATGGCCGCCGACATGTTCGTCGTGCGCCACGGCGATTCCGGTGCGGCGCATTTCATTGCCGAGCACGTCTGCCCGCAGGTGGCGATCATCAACGGCGGCGATGGCCGGCACGCCCATCCGACCCAGGGCATGCTGGACATGCTGACCATCCGCCGACACAAAGGCGGCTTCGAGAACCTCTCGGTGGCGATCGTCGGCGATATCCTGCACTCGCGGGTGGCCCGCTCGAACATGCTGGCCCTCAAGACCCTCGGCTGCCCGGACATCCGCGTGATCGCGCCGAAGACCTTGCTGCCCATCGGCGTCGAGCAGTACGGCGTGAAGGTCTACACCGACATGACCGAAGGCCTCAAGGATGTCGACGTGGTGATCATGCTGCGCCTGCAACGCGAACGCATGACCGGCGGCCTGCTGCCCAGCGAAGGCGAGTTCTACCGTTTGTTCGGCCTGACCACCGCCCGCCTGGCCGGGGCCAAGCCGGACGCCATCGTCATGCACCCGGGCCCGATCAACCGTGGCGTGGAAATCGAGTCGGCGGTGGCCGACGGGCCGCACTCGGTGATCCTCAACCAGGTGACCTACGGCATCGCCGTCCGCATGGCGGTGCTGTCCATGGCCATGAGCGGGCAAACGGCCCAGCGCCAATTCGACCAGGAGAACGCCCAGTGAAGCTCAGCATTCTCGGCGCACGCGTGATCGATCCGGCCAGCGGCCTGGATCAAGTGACCGATATTCATATCGATGCCTGCAAGATCGCCGCCCTCGGCACCGCCCCAAGCGGCTTCGCGGCGGTCGAGACCCTCGACGCCCAGGGCCTGGTGGCCGCCCCCGGCCTGGTGGACCTGAACGTCGCCCTGCGCGAGCCGGGCTACAGCCGCAAAGGCAGCATCGTCAGCGAAACCCGCGCCGCCGCAGCCGGTGGCGTCACCAGCCTGTGCTGCCCGCCGCAGACCAGACCGGTGCTGGACACCTCGGCCGTGGCCGAACTGATCCTCGACCGCGCCCGCGAAGCCGGCAACACCAAGGTTTTCCCGATTGGCGCGTTGAGCAAAGGCCTGGACGGCGAGCAGCTGGCCGAACTCATCGCCCTGCGCGACGCCGGCTGCGTGGCATTCGGCAACGGCCTGAACAATTTCCGCAACACGCGCACCTTGTGCCGCGCCCTGGAATACGCGACGACCTTCGGCCTGACCGTGATCTTCAATTCCCAGGATCACGACCTGGCCGAAGGTGGCCTGGCCCACGAAGGCCCGACCGCCAGCTTCCTCGGCCTGCCGGGCATTCCGGAAACCGCCGAGACCGTGGCCCTGGCCCGTGACTTGTTGCTGGTGGAGCAAAGCGGCGTGCGTGCGCACTTCAGCCAGCTGACCAGCGCCCGCGGCGCCGCGCTGATCGCCCAGGCCCAGGCCCGTGGCCTGCCGGTCACCGCTGACGTGGCGCTGTACCAACTGCTGCTGACCGACGAAGCGCTGATCGATTTCAACAGCGTCTATCACGTCCAGCCGCCGCTGCGCACCCGCGCCGACCGCGACGGCCTGCGCGAAGCGGTGAAGTCGGGGGTCATCTCGGCCATCTCCAGCCATCACCAACCCCACGAACGCGATGCCAAGCTGGCGCCGTTCGGCGCCACCGAGCCGGGTATCAGCAGCGTCGAATTGCTGCTGCCGCTGGCCCTGACCCTGGTGGAAGATGGCCTGCTGGACCTGCCCACCTTGCTGGCACGCCTGAGCAGCGGCCCGGCCAAGGCGTTGCAATTGCCGGCCGGCAAACTGGCCGTGGGCGCGTCGGCGGACCTGGTGCTGTTCGACCCGTCGGGATCAACCGTAGCTGGCGAAGCCTGGCGGTCCAAGGGTGACAACTGCCCGTTCCTCGGCCAGAGCCTGCCGGGTGTGGTGCGTTATACCTTGATGGATGGGCGGGTTACTCACCAGGCGTGATACCGTGTCGCGCCTATCGCGAGCAGGCTCGCTCCCACAGGGATCTGCGGTGGACACATGATTTGTGGACATCTCAGATCCAATGTGGGAGCGAGCCTGCTCGCGATTGCAGGCAACTCGACCTCTCACCTTACTGAAAAGCCCCCCGCTTCTGCGCATTGCGAATCGAGACCTGGTCATTCAGCGTCCAGAAGTCATACAGCACCCCCAGGAAAAACACCCCGCCAGTCAGCAGGTAGAGGATGCCGCTGAGCCATTTGCCCTGATACATGCGGTGCACGCCGAAGACGCCGAGAAAGGTCAGCAGGATCCACGCCACGCTGTACTCGATGGGGCCTGGGGTGAAACGTAAATCGGCTTCGCGGTCCATGGCCGGGATCAGAAACAGGTCGATCAGCCAGCCGATGCCCAGCAGTCCGAAGGTGAAGAACCAGATCGTGCCCGTCACCGGCTTGCCGTAGTAGAAGCGATGGGCACCGGTGAAGCCGAAAATCCACAGCAGATACCCAATCACCTTGCTATGAGTGTCATGGGTTGCGCCCGGTTGATAGCTGTTCATGAATGACCTCTTTTGCCTCGATAGATAAATTTGTTCGGACCTTTTGTGACTTTTACGTGTCGCGCCGACAAGCGGTCCTAGGCAACATGAGTCGGCGAAAGCCCCGTTCCATAGGGGTTTTGTCGGACAACCGGGCTGATTTGCCGTGTTTTTGCGGCTTTTACGCTGGGCTTCGAATCGACAAACGGCCACGGAACGGCAAAAAAAGCTGTTATAAAGTTGCGCGCTAACCTATACGAGCCCTGCCTAATGCGTCCATTTTTCAAGACATGGCTAACCATTTGCCTATTATTGCCACTGGCCGCCCACGCCACCAATCGTGAGCAACGTCTTCCCAGCGTCAACGGCTATACCCCTAAATCCCATGTTTCTGCTCCTTCGAGCAAGAACAGGCAAAGCGTCCAACGTGTGAGCACCGCGAACAGCAAACTGGTCCCGCCGATGGCGACCAAAGCGAGCAGCAACGTGTTGAGTCGCGCCGTGAACGTGCTCGGCACGCCTTATCGTTGGGGCGGCAGCAGCCCAAGTAAAGGCTTCGATTGCAGCGGGCTGGTGAAATACGCTTTCAACGACGCCACCTTCGACCTGCCGCGCACCTCCAATGCCATGGCGGCCGGTCATGGCGAGAAGGTCGAGCGCAAGGATCTCAAGCCCGGCGACCTGATTTTCTTCAAGCTCAAGAGCCGCCGGGTCAACCACGTGGCCATCTACCTGGGCAACGACCGCTTCATCCACGCCCCACGCCGTGGCAAGTCGGTGACCATCGACACCTTGAACAAACCGTACTGGGACAGCCACTACGTGGTTGCCAAGCGGGTGCTGCCCAAAGAACCGGGCGGGATGCGGGTCGTCCAGCGCTGATCCGAGATCCATCGTGGCGAGGGAGCTTGCTCCCGCTGGCCCCTGATTAGACTTGAGACTTACGTGGCCCCGTCAATTTTGGGGCCGCTTCGCGGCCCAGCGGGAGCAAGCTCCCTCGCCACAGGGATCCGCGCCGGCCTCTTTAGAAATTATCCGGCGTACGCGCCCGCTCCCGCGCGTGTTCGCGGCTGATCAGGCCCTTGGTCACCAACTCTTTCAGGCACATGTCCAGCGTTTGCATCCCCAGCGAACCGCCGGTCTGGATCGACGAGTACATCTGGGCGATCTTGTCTTCGCGGATCAGGTTACGAATCGCCGAGGTGCCCAACATGATCTCATGGGCGGCAACGCGCCCGCCGCCGATTTTCTTGATCAACGTCTGGGAAATCACCGCCTGCAAAGACTCTGACAGCATCGAGCGAACCATGGATTTCTCATCGCCGGGAAACACGTCCACTACCCGATCGATGGTCTTGGCCGCCGACGTGGTGTGCAGGGTGCCGAACACCAGGTGCCCGGTTTCCGCGGCGGTCAGCGCCAGGCGGATGGTTTCCAGGTCACGCATCTCCCCCACCAGGATCACATCCGGGTCTTCGCGCAGGGCCGAGCGCAGCGCGGTGGAAAAGCTCTGGGTATCACGGTGCACCTCGCGCTGGTTGATCAGGCACTTGCGCGGTTCGTGGACGAATTCGATGGGGTCTTCGATGGTGAGGATGTGGTGGTGTTTGTGACTGTTGAGGTAGTCGATCATCGCCGCCAGGGTGGTGGACTTGCCTGAGCCGGTCGGCCCGGTCACCAGCACCAGCCCGCGAGGCGCCTCGGTGATTTTGCGAAACACCTCGCCCATGCCCAGGTCATCCATGGTCAGGACTTTTGACGGAATGGTGCGGAACACCGCACCCGCGCCGCGATTCTGATTGAACGCGTTGACCCGGAATCGGGCCAGGCCCGGCACTTCGAAGGAAAAGTCGGTTTCCAGAAACTTTTCGTAATCGACTCGTTGCCGGTCGTTCATGATGTCGTAGATCAACTCATGCACCTGCTTGTGATCCAGCGCCGGCAGGTTGATCCGGCGTACATCGCCATCCACGCGGATCATCGGCGGCAGCCCGGCGGACAAATGCAGGTCCGAGGCCCCCTGTTTGGCGCTGAACGCCAGCAGTTCAGTGATATCCATAGCGCTCCCCAATTCCAGTAGAATGCCGCGAACCTCAGACCCGCTGGCGCTTCTTTATGTCCACGATAGCAGACAACATCGCCCTGGTAGTTTCACGGATCCGTGCCTCGGAGCAGGCCGCCCGACGTCCCGCTCATGGCGTGCAGTTGCTGGCGGTGAGCAAGACCAAGCCCGCCGAGGCCCTGCGTGAAGCCTATGCCGCTGGCCTGCGGGACTTCGGCGAGAACTACCTGCAAGAAGCCCTGAGCAAGCAGGCCGAACTCAGCGACCTGCCCTTGAACTGGCACTTCATCGGCCCCATTCAATCTAACAAGACCCGCGCTATTGCTGAACATTTCGATTGGGTGCATTCCGTGGACCGCTTGAAAATTGCCCAACGCCTGTCCGAGCAACGCCCGGAAGGCTTGCCGCCGCTGAACATCTGCATCCAGGTCAATGTCAGCGGCGAAGCCAGCAAGTCCGGCTGCACCCCGGCGGACCTGCCCGCCCTCGCCGACGCCATCAGCGCCTTGCCGCGCCTGAAGCTTCGGGGGCTGATGGCGATTCCCGAGCCAACCGAAGACCGGGCCGCCCAGGACGCCGCTTTCGCGAAGGTCCAGCACCTGCAAGCCAGCCTGGCACTGCCGCTGGACACGCTGTCCATGGGCATGAGCCACGACCTCGAATCCGCCATCGCCCAGGGCGCTACCTGGGTGCGCATCGGTACGGCCCTGTTCGGTGCCCGTGACTACAGCAAGCAGCCTTAAGCCATGCCGACTCATCTCTCTAATCAAGGACCTGTCATGAGCAACACGCGTATTGCCTTCATCGGCGCCGGCAACATGGCCGCCAGCCTGATCGGTGGCCTGCGGGCCAAGGGCCTGGACGCCACGCAGATCCGCGCCAGCGATCCGGGTGACGAGACCCGCGCCCGAGTGAGTGCCGAGCACGGCATCGAAACCTTCGCCGATAACGTCCGGGCCATCGACGGCGCGGATGTCATCGTGCTGGCGGTCAAGCCACAAGCGATGAAGTCGGTGTGCCAGGCGCTGCGCCCGAGCCTCAAGCCCGAGCAGCTGGTGGTGTCGATTGCCGCCGGGATCACCTGCGCCAGCATGAGCAACTGGCTCGGCGAGCAGCCGATCGTGCGCTGCATGCCCAACACCCCGGCGCTGCTGCGCCAGGGCGTCAGCGGCCTGTTCGCGACGGCGCAAGTCAGCGCCCAACAGCGCCAACAGGCCGAACAACTGCTATCGGCGGTAGGCCTGGCGTTGTGGCTGGAAACCGAACAACAATTGGACGCCGTCACCGCCGTCTCCGGCTCGGGCCCTGCTTACTTCTTCCTCTTGGTCGAAGCCATGACCGCTGCGGGTGAAAAGCTCGGCCTGCCACGGGAGATTGCCGCCCGGCTGACTGCGCAGACCGCCCTCGGCGCGGCACACATGGTGGTCTCCAGCGATGTCGATGCCGCCGAATTGCGCCGCCGCGTAACCTCGCCGGCCGGCACCACCGAGGCCGCCATCAAATCGTTCCAGGCCGGGGGCTTCGAAGCCCTGGTAGAAAAAGCACTCGGCGCCGCCGCGCACCGCTCGGCCGAAATGGCCGAACAACTGGGCCAATAAGGAGCCATTCATGATTGGATTGAACACCGCAGCGGTCTATGTCCTGCAAACCCTCGGCAGCCTGTATCTGCTGATCGTGCTGATGCGCTTCGTGCTGCAACTGGTGCGCGCCAACTTCTACAACCCGCTGTGCCAATTCGTCGTCAAGGCCACCCAGCCCCTGCTCAAGCCGCTGCGCCGGATCATCCCGAGCCTGTTCGGCCTGGACATGTCGTCACTGATCCTGGCGATCCTGGTGCAAATGGCCCTGATGGCCCTGACCCTGTTGCTGACCTACGGCACCACGGGCAACCCGCTGCAACTGCTGATCTGGTCGATCATCGGCGTGACCGCGCTGTTCCTGAAGATTTTCTTCTTCGCCCTGATCATCAGCGTGATCCTGTCGTGGGTCGCCCCGGGCAGCCACAATCCGGGCGCCGAGCTGGTGAACCAGATCTGCGAGCCGGCCCTGGCGCCGTTCCGCCGCATCGTGCCGAACCTCGGCGGCCTGGATATTTCGCCGATCCTGGCATTCCTGGTACTCAAGCTGCTCGACATGCTGGTGATCAACAACCTGGCGGCGGTGACGATGATGCCGGAGATCCTGCGCGTCCTGATCTGACCAGGCGCACATCCCGTGGCGAGGGAGCTTGCTCCCTCGCCACGGGTAAAGCGGCGGACAATCAGCGCCGCCCTTTGCTTGCCGCTAACCCCAGCGGTCTTTAGACTTACGCCTCATTTCAACGAGAGCAGGGTCGATGCCAGCTGCCTTTCCCCCCGATTCCGTTGGTCTGGTGACGCCGCAAGTGGCGCATTTCAGCGAGCCCCTGGCCCTGGCCTGCGGTCGTTCGTTGCCAGCCTATGACCTGATCTACGAAACCTACGGCACCCTGAACGCCACGGCGAGCAATGCCGTGCTGATTTGCCACGCCCTGTCGGGACACCATCACGCCGCCGGTTACCACAGCGCCGACGAGCGCAAGCCCGGCTGGTGGGACAGTTGCATCGGCCCCGGCAAGCCGATCGACACCAACCGGTTCTTCGTGGTCAGCCTGAACAACCTCGGCGGCTGCAACGGCTCCACCGGGCCCAGCAGCCTCAACCCGGACACCGGCAAGCCCTTCGGCGCCGACTTCCCGGTGCTCACCGTGGAAGACTGGGTCAACAGCCAGGCGCGCCTGGCCGACCGTCTCGGCATCCACCAATGGGCCGCTGTGATCGGCGGCAGCCTGGGCGGCATGCAGGCCCTGCAATGGACCATCACCTACCCGGACCGCGTGCGCCATTGCCTGGCAATCGCCTCGGCTCCCAAGCTGTCGGCGCAGAACATCGCCTTCAACGAAGTGGCACGCCAGGCGATCCTTACCGACCCGGAGTTCCATGGCGGCTCGTTCCAGGAACACGGCGTGATTCCCAAGCGTGGGCTCATGCTGGCGCGCATGGTCGGGCACATCACCTACCTGTCCGACGATTCCATGGGCGAGAAATTCGGCCGCGGCCTCAAGAGCGAAAAGCTCAACTACGACTTCCACAGTGTCGAGTTCCAGGTGGAAAGCTATCTGCGTTATCAGGGCGAGGAGTTTTCCGGGCGCTTCGACGCCAACACCTACCTGCTGATGACCAAGGCCCTGGACTACTTCGATCCGGCGGCGAACTTCGACGATGACCTGGCGAAAACCTTCGCCGGCGCCACGGCCAGGTTCTGCGTGATGTCATTCACCACCGACTGGCGTTTCTCCCCGGCCCGCTCCCGGGAGCTGGTGGACGCACTGATGGCCGCGCGCAAGGATGTCTGCTACCTAGAAATCGACGCACCCCAGGGCCACGATGCCTTTCTGATGCCGATCCCGCGCTACCTGCAGGCGTTCGGCAACTACATGAACCGTATTACGCTGTGAGGACGCCATGAGAGCCGATCTGGAAATCATCCAGGAATGGATCCCCGCCGGCAGCCGCGTGCTCGACCTGGGCTGCGGCAATGGCGAACTGCTGACCTGGCTGCGCGACCACAAGCAAGTCAGCGGCTACGGCCTGGAAAACGACCCGGACAACATTGCCGAGTGCATCGCCAAGGGCATCAACGTCATCGAGCAGGACCTGGACAAGGGCCTGGGCAACTTTGCCAGCAACAGCTTCGACATCGTGGTCATGACCCAGGCCCTGCAGGCGGTGCACTACCCGGACAGGATCCTCGACGAAATGCTGCGGGTCGGACGCCAATGCATCATCACCTTTCCCAACTTCGGCCATTGGCGCTGCCGCTGGTACCTGGCGAGCAAGGGCCGCATGCCGGTGTCGGAGTTCCTGCCCTACACCTGGTACAACACGCCGAACATCCACTTCTGCACCTTCGAGGATTTCGAGGAACTGTGCCGCGAACGCAGGGCCACGGTCATCGATCGCCTGGCGGTGGACCAGCAGCATCGCCACGGATGGGCCAGCAAGCTTTGGCCTAATCTGTTAGGTGAGATCGGCATCTATCGGGTCAGCAGCCCAGGCCTTGCCCAATACCAGGTCGCAGTGTGACACCGGGCCTGATCAGGAGGACATCATGAAACGTCTAGGTTTGTTTCTCATCAGTGCGTGCCTGAGCATCGGCGCCATGGCTGCCGATATCATCAAGAGCGACCGCAAGGAAGTGTTCGGCGACGTCACCGTGCACTACAACACGTTCAACTCGACCTTCCTGACGCCGGAGATCGCCAAGGCCGTCGAGCTGGTACGCAGCAAGCACCAGGGCGTGATCAACGTATCGCTGGTCAAGGACGGCAAACCCCTGATGGCCCAGGTCAGCGGCACCATCAAGGACCTGACCAGCAAGGCGGTCCCGCTGACGTTCCGCCAGGTCATCGAGCAAGGGGCGATCTACTACATCGCCCAGTATCCGGTGGACCAGCAGGAAACCCGCACCTTTGAAATCAAGGTGCAGACCGGCGACAAGATTAACACTCTCAATTTCAACCAGGAACTGTTCCCCGGCGAATGATGAACCTCACCCAACTCGTACTCGCCAGCCACAACGCCGGCAAACTCAAGGAACTCCAGGCCATGCTCGGCGGGTCGGTGCAGTTGCGCTCGATCGGCGAATTCAGCCACGTGGAACCTGAAGAAACCGGCCTGTCGTTCGTCGAGAACGCGATCCTCAAGGCGCGCAACGCCGCACGCATCTCCGGCCTGCCGGCGCTGGCCGACGATTCCGGGCTGGCGGTGGATTTTCTCGGCGGTGCGCCGGGTATCTATTCGGCGCGCTATGCCGATGGCAAGGGTGATGCTGCAAACAATGCCAAGCTGCTCGAAGCCCTCAAGGATGTGCCTGAAGCCGAGCGCGGCGCGCAGTTCGTCTGCGTGCTGGCGCTGGTTCGCCATGCCGACGATCCGCTGCCGATTCTCTGCGAAGGCTTGTGGCACGGGCGGATTCTCACCGAGGCCAGCGGCGAGCACGGCTTTGGCTACGACCCGCTGTTCTGGGTGCCGGAGCGCAACTGCTCCAGCGCCGAACTCGGCCCGGTGGAGAAAAACCAGTTGAGCCACCGCGCCCGCGCCATGGCCCTGCTGCGCCAACGCCTGGATCTTGCATGAGCGATGAGCGCCCCGCACCGCTGATCCATGGCGGTGCACAAACGTCTCGGGCGCCGCTGCCGGTGCTACCGCCCCTGGCGTTGTACATTCACATTCCGTGGTGCGTGCGCAAATGCCCGTATTGCGATTTCAACTCCCACGCCGCCAGCCCGCAACTGCCGGAAGAAGAGTACGTCGATGCCTTGTTGGCCGACCTCGACCAGGACTTGCACGCGGTCTACGGTCGCGAGCTGAGCTCGATCTTTTTCGGCGGCGGTACGCCGAGCCTGTTCAGTGCCCAGGCCCTGGGACGGTTGCTCAAGGGGGTCGAGGCGCGAATCCCGTTCGCCCATGACATCGAGATCACCCTGGAGGCCAATCCCGGCACCTTCGAGCAGGAGAAATTCGTCGCTTACCGGGCGTTGGGGATCAATCGGCTGTCCATCGGCGTGCAGAGCTTCCAGCAAGCCAAGCTCGAAGCCCTGGGGCGGATCCACAACGGTGACGAAGCCGTGCGCGCCGCCGACATGGCCCGTCAGG
This sequence comes from Pseudomonas sp. SMV71, assembly GCF_052042015.1. Classification (NCBI taxonomy): domain Bacteria; kingdom Pseudomonadati; phylum Pseudomonadota; class Gammaproteobacteria; order Pseudomonadales; family Pseudomonadaceae; genus Pseudomonas; species Pseudomonas sp. SMV71. The sequence goes on from NZ_JBKGGU010000023.1 coordinate 62,714, forward strand.
CCGGGTTCGACAACTTCAACCTCGACCTGATGCACGGCCTGCCCGATCAATCCCTGGACGATGCCCTGAGCGACTTGCGCCAGGCCATCGCCCTGAAGCCAACGCATTTGTCCTGGTACCAACTGACGCTGGAGCCGAACACGGTGTTCTGGAACCAGCCGCCGACGCTGCCAGAAGACGACACGCTGTGGGATATCCAGGAAGCCGGGCAAGCGCTGCTGGCCGAGCACGGCTACGCCCAGTACGAAGTCTCGGCCTACGCCCAGCCCGGGCGGGCGGCACGGCACAACCTCAACTACTGGAGCTTCGGCGACTTCATCGGTATCGGCGCCGGCGCCCATGGCAAGCTCAGCCATCCGGACGGGCGCATCGTACGCACCTGGAAGACCCGCCTGCCCAAGGACTATCTCAATCCGGCCAAACGCTTCCTGGCCGGCGAGAAAACCCTGGGCAACGAAGAGCTGCCGTTCGAGTTCCTGATGAACGCCCTGCGCCTGACCCAGGGCGTGGACGCGCAACTGTATCCGCAGCGTACCGGCCTGACCTTGCAAAGCCTGGCCGAAGGCCGGCGCGAGGCCGAACAAAGCGGGTTGTTGCAGGTCGAACCGTCACGTCTGGCGGCCACCGAGCGCGGACAACTGTTTCTCAATGACTTGCTGCAGAAATTTCTGAGCTGATCAACACAAGGAAATCGAATGGATCTGGTACTCGACCTGCTGGCCACCGTGTCCCGCTGGAGCCGCAGCAACCTGTCGGAAATCTCCCTGGCACTGGTCGGTTGCCTGCTGGTGCTGTTTGGTGCCGATATAAAGGGCTGGGTCGAACAACGCCTGGGCAGCATCGCCGGCGCGTTGCGCGTCCCGTTGATCGCCCTGCTGTGCATGATCGGCAGCGGTGCCGCCCTGATCTACGCCACGCCATGGGTGGTGCGAGGGCTGAGCCAGTTCAACAACTACAGCCTGGCGCCGGTGCTGTTGGTGGTGCTGGTGTTGATCGGCGTGGTGGCGGATCGGCGCTGACCTTCGCACCGCCCCAAAACGACTGTGGGAGCGGGCTTGCTCGCGAATGCGGTGTATCAGTCGACATTAATGTGTCTGATACACCGCATTCGCGAGCAAGCCCGCTCCCACATTGAACTGCGTGTGGCTTAGGACTGCTTCTCGAATTTCAAATCCCAGACCCCATGCCCCAGTCGCTCACCACGACGCTCGAACTTGGTGATCGGCCGCTCGGCCGGACGCGGGACGTATTGACCGTCTTCGGCCAGGTTGCGGTAACCCGGCGCGACGTTCATCACTTCCAGCATGTATTCGGCATAGGGCTCCCAATCGGTGGCCATGTGCAGCACACCGCCGACTTTCAATTTGCTGCGCACCAACTCAGCGAACGAAGCCTGGACGATACGGCGCTTGTGATGACGGCTCTTGTGCCACGGATCGGGGAAAAACAGCATCAGCCGGTCGAGGCTGTTGTCGGCGACGCAGCGGTTGAGCACCTCGATGGCATCGCAATCGTAGACCCGCAGGTTGGTCAGCCCCTGGGTGAGCACGCCGTTGAGCAGCGCACCGACACCAGGCCGGTGCACTTCCACGCCAATGAAATCCTGCTCCGGTGAGGCAGCGGCCATTTCCAGCAGCGAGTGGCCCATGCCGAAGCCGATTTCCAGCGAGCGCGGGGCCGAGCGGCCGAACACCTGGTCGAAATCCACCGGCGCGTCGGCCAGCGGCAGGACGAACAGCGGTGCGCCCTGTTCCAGGCCGCGCTGCTGGCCTTCGGTCATACGCCCGGCGCGCATCACGAAACTCTTGATGCGGCGGTGTTGGCGCTCTTCGCCTTCTTCCGGCAGGACAGGCGTGTCGTTCGATTCAGTCATCAATGGCTCTTACTTGATCAGACCATCCAGCGGCGAGGAGGCGCTGGCGTAAAGTTTTTTCGGCATGCGGCCGGCGAGGTACGCCAGGCGCCCGGCGACAATGGCGTGCTTCATGGCTTCGGCCATCAGGATCGGTTGCTGGGCATGGGCGATGGCGGAGTTCATCAGCACCGCTTCGCAGCCCAGCTCCATGGCGATGGTGGCGTCGGAGGCGGTGCCGACACCGGCATCCACCAGCACCGGGATCTTGGCTTCTTCGAGGATGATCTGCAGGTTGTACGGGTTGCAGATCCCCAGGCCGGTGCCGATCAGGCCGGCCAGCGGCATCACTGCGATGCAGCCGATTTCCGCCAGTTGCCGGGCGATGATCGGATCGTCGCTGGTGTACACCATCACGTCGAAGCCTTCCTTGACCAGGGTTTCGGCGGCCTTGAGGGTTTCGATCACGTTGGGGAACAAGGTTTTCTGGTCCGCCAGCACTTCCAGCTTCACCAGGTTGTGGCCATCGAGCAGCTCACGGGCCAGGCGGCAGGTGCGCACGGCCTCGACGGCGTCGAAGCAACCGGCGGTGTTGGGCAGGATGGTGTAGCGATCCGGCGGGAGGATATCCAGCAGGTTCGGTTCGCCCGGGTTCTGGCCGATGTTGGTCCGGCGCACGGCAACGGTCACGATTTCGGCGCCCGAGGCCTCGATGGCCAGGCGGGTCTCTTCCATGTCGCGATATTTTCCGGTACCTACCAGCAAGCGCGACTGGTAGGTACGACCGGCCAGGACGAAAGGCTTGTCGCTACGAACGATGCTCATGGGAAATCCTCTGTAGGGGTGAGGTTCTTGCGAAATACTGCGAAGCCGCGGTGATCAACCGCCGCCGATGGCGTGGACCACCTCGACGCTGTCACCGTCGTTCAGCGTGGTGTCGGCGTGCTGGCTGCGCGGGACGATATCCAGATTGAGTTCCACCGCGACGCGACGTCCGGCCAGTTCCAGACGGGTCAGCAGGGCCGCGACGGTTTCACCGTCGGGCAGGTCAAGGGGTTCGCCGTTCAACTGAATGCGCATGCCGGATGCCGTCATCATTTTTAGGGGCTGGCATTCTAGCCCGATCAGTCTGGGCGACCCAAGTCCCTTGGTCAGGGAGAGCTACAAGGGACAAGCTTCAAGCGGCAAGTTGCAGGCGCCAAGCCGCTAGCCCCAGGCACAGCCAGCCGATCAGGAACGCAACGCCGCCGAACGGGGTGATGATGCCGAGTTTGCTGATGCCGGTGAGGGTCAGCAGATAGAGGCTGCCGGAGAACAGCACAATCCCGATCACGAATGAAATCCCGGCCCAGGTGACGATGCGTCCGGGGATGTGCGTGGCCAGCAGTGCGACGCCCAGCAGCGCCAGGGTGTGCACCAGTTGATAGGTCACGCCGGTGTGGAAGATGGCCAGGTAATCGGCGCTCAGGCGGTTTTTCAAGCCGTGGGCGGCAAAGGCTCCGAGTGCCACGCCGGTGAAGCCGAAAAAAGCCGCCAGCATCAGAAAACTACGCAGCATGAGAACTCCAGTCAGACTCGGTGGGCAGGGTCTGTATAATGGCCCGCTCGACCGGTTCGGCCAAGCCATCTCTATGCTGCGTTCATTATTTCGACGACTCCTCAAAGCCCTGCTCTGGTTCGCCGTTGGCAGCGTTGTGCTCGTACTGTTGTTTCGCGTGGTCCCGCCGCCGTTCACGGCGCTGATGATCGAGCGCAAGGTTCAGTCCTGGTTCAGCGGTGAGCCAATCGACCTGCAACGCAGCTGGCAGCCTTGGGAGGAGATTTCCGACAATCTCAAGGTCGCGGTGATCGCTGGCGAAGACCAGAAATTCCCCGAGCACTGGGGCTTCGACATCGGTGCGATCCAGGCGGCATTCGCCCATAACGAGCGCGGCGGTTCGATTCGCGGCGCCAGCACCCTGAGCCAGCAAGTGTCGAAGAATCTGTTCCTATGGTCGGGTCGCAGTTGGCTGCGCAAAGGCCTGGAAGCCTGGTTTACCGCGTTGATCGAGGTGTTCTGGCCCAAGCAACGGATTCTTGAGGTGTACCTCAACAGCGTCGAGTGGGACAACGGCGTATTCGGCGCCGAAGCAGCGGCGCGGCATCATTTCCGCGTCGGCGCCAACGCTTTGTCCCGCCAGCAGGCCAGCCTGCTGGCCGCCGTGTTGCCCAACCCCCGTAAATGGAGCGCCGGCCGGCCAAGCCCTTATGTGCTACGGCGGGCTAGCTGGATTCGTCAGCAGATGAGCCAGTTGGGGGGTGACAGTTACTTGCTGGAGCTCAATAACGCGCGGCGCGCGCCCTGGGCCCAGTAGCCGCAACACCACAGCCCCCCTGTGGGAGATCTCTTGTGGGAGCGAGCCTGCTCGCGATGGCGCACTGTCAGCTATCAATAAGTTGACTGATACACCGCCATCGCGAGCAGGCTCGCTCCCACAGGGACCTGTCTTGGGCCTGAAATAAAAACGCCCCGACCATCACTGATCGGGGCGTTTTTTTGTAGCCGTTGCACAGGTCAGGCCGCGATCGACACCTTGAGCTTGTTCATCGCGCTTTTCTCAAGCTGACGAATCCGCTCGGCCGATACGTTGTACTTCTGCGCCAGGTCGTGCAGCGTGGCTTTTTCCTCGGCCAGCCAACGCTGGTAGAGGATGTCGCGGCTGCGTTCGTCCAGCACTTCCAACGCTTCGTGCAGGTTGGTGTTGGAGTTGTCGCTCCAATCGGCATCTTCCAGTTGACGCGCCGGGTCGTACCGGTGGTCTTCCAGGTAATTGGCCGGCGATTGGAAGGCGCTGTCGTCGTCCGCTTCGGCGGCCGGGTCGAAGGCCATGTCATGGCCGGTCAGGCGGCTTTCCATCTCGCGCACTTCCCGAGGCTCCACACCCAGGCTCTCGGCCACGCGATGGACTTCCTCGTTGTTCAGCCAGGCCAGGCGTTTCTTCTGGCTGCGCAGGTTGAAGAACAGCTTGCGCTGGGCCTTGGTGGTCGCGACTTTCACGATGCGCCAGTTGCGCAGGATGAACTCGTGGATTTCCGCCTTGATCCAGTGCACGGCAAACGACACCAGGCGTACGCCCATTTCCGGGTTGAAACGCTTGACTGCCTTCATCAGGCCGACGTTGCCTTCCTGGATCAGGTCGGCCTGGGCCAGCCCGTAGCCGGAATAGCTGCGGGCGATGTGTACGACAAAACGCAGGTGGGCGAGCACCATCTGCCGAGCCGCCTCAAGATCCTGCTGGTAATAGAGACTCTCGGCCAGTTCACGCTCCTGCTCGGGCGTCAGCAATGGAATGCTGTTCACCGTGTGCACATAGGCCTCCAGGTTCGCACCCGGGACCAGAGCATACGCAGGTTGCAAAGAAGTGGTCATACGAAAAAACCTCCGACTCACATAACTCGTGCAGTTCAGCACTGCGAAAATTGACCGGGAACCGTAGGACAAGTTCCCACAAAAACTGAAAGGTCAATACGCGCAAATAACACTATTTCGGTGCAAGCTCACGCAGGTGGCGTGCTACCGCAATCCATGCACCGATATAACCCAACAGCACTGCGCCAAGCAAGAGCGACAGCCCATCGGCGACCGGTACACCGGCCAACGCGAAGTCACTGCCGTACAAACCGGCCAACCCCACCACTGCATCGTTCAGCCAATCCAGGCCGAACGCCAAAACACCCCAGGACAGGATCCCGGCACCGAAGCCATACAGCGCGCCCATGTAAAGGAAGGGCCTGCGCACATAGCTGTCCGTGCCGCCGACGAGTTTAATCACTTCTATCTCGGTGCGGCGGTTTTCAATATGAAGACGAATGGTATTGCCTATCACCAAAAGTAATGCAGAAACCAGCAACACCGTCAGACCGAAGACAAACCGGTCGCCAAGCTTGAGGATCGCCGCAAGACGCTCGACCCAGACTAGATCAAGTTGCGCCTGCTGTACCTTGGGCAATTCGGAAAGTCTTTGTCTTAATGCTTCAAGGGTCGGCTTGTCGACCTCCTTCGGCGTCACCAACACCACGCCCGGCAGCGGGTTTTCCGGCAACTCCTTGAGAGCTTCGCCCAGGCCGGACTGCTGCTGGAACTCTTCCAGCGCCTGCTCCCGGCCGATGTATTCGGCATCGGCCACGCCCGGCATGGCCTTGATCTGCTCGCGCAGCGCCTGACCTTCGCCCGGGGACGCGTCCAGTTGCAGGTACAGGGAAATCTGCGCCGCCCGTTGCCAGGAACCACCCAGGCGCTCGACGTTTTTCAGCAGTAATGACAGACCCATGGGCAGGCTCAGGGCCACAGCCATGACCATGCAGGTGAAGAAGCTGCCGATGGGCTGCTTGCCCAGGCGGCGCAAGCTATCCAGCAGGCTGGCACGATGGCTCTCGATCCAGGCGCGTAGCAGCGTGGCGAAATCCGGACCATCATCTTCGTCGTGCTTTTTCTTCGGCGGCTGCGGGTCGGTGCCCTTCGGGGCCACGCGCTCGGCGACTTTAGAACTGCGGGTTGCGCTCATACGCCGGCCTCCCCGTCACCAATCAATCGACCGCGCTGCAAGGTGAGCATGCGGTGACGCATGCGTGCGATCAGTGCCAGGTCGTGACTGGCGATCAGCACACTGGTGCCCAAACGATTGATGTCTTCGAATACGCCCATGATCTCCGCCGCCAGGCGTGGGTCGAGGTTACCGGTAGGTTCATCCGCCAGCAGAAGCGCTGGACGATGGACGATGGCGCGGGCGATGCCGACGCGCTGTTGCTGGCCGGTGGACAGGTCGCCGGGGTACAGCTCGGCCTTGTCCGACAGGGCCACGCGCTCCAGGGCAGAATCCACGCGCTTGTTGATCTCGACCTTGGACAGCCCGAGGATCTGCAACGGCAACGCCACGTTATTGAACACAGTGCGATCGAACAGCAACTGGTGATTCTGGAACACCACGCCGATCTGCCGCCGCAGAAAAGGGATCTGGGCATTGCTGATGGTGCTCAGGTCCTGGCCGGCCAACAGCAGCTTGCCGGAAGTGGGCCGCTCCATCGCCAGCAGCAGGCGCAGCAGCGTGCTTTTACCCGCGCCGGAATGGCCGGTGACGAACAGAAACTCGCCGCGACGGACTCGAAAGCTCAGCTCATGCAAGCCGACGTGACCGTTCGGATAGCGTTTACCGACCTGTTCGAAACGAATCATGAGTGCTCCCGCTCGGCAAACAGCGCCTGGACAAAGGGCTCGGCTTCAAAGGTGCGCAGATCGTCGATGCCTTCACCCACGCCGATGTAGCGGATGGGCAGGCCGAATTGCTTGGCCAGGGCGAAGATCACCCCGCCCTTGGCGGTACCGTCGAGCTTGGTCAGGGCCAGGCCCGTAAGTTCGACGGTCTGGTTGAATTGCTTGGCCTGGTTGATGGCGTTCTGGCCGGTGCCGGCGTCCAGCACCAACAACACTTCGTGGGGCGCATCGGCGTCGAGCTTGCCGATCACCCGGCGCACCTTCTTCAACTCTTCCATCAGGTTGTCTTTGGTGTGCAGGCGACCGGCGGTGTCGGCGATCAGCACATCGATGCCACGGGCCTTGGCCGCCTGCACGGCGTCGAAGATCACCGAAGCGGAGTCGGCGCCGGTGTGTTGGGCAATCACCGGGATCTTGTTGCGCTCCCCCCACACTTGCAGCTGTTCCACCGCAGCGGCTCGGAAGGTGTCGCCAGCGGCGAGCATGACTTTCTTGCCTTCAAGCTGCAGCTTCTTCGCCAGTTTGCCGATGGTGGTGGTCTTGCCGGCGCCGTTGACGCCCACCACCAGAATCACGAATGGCTTGTTCTGCGAGGCAATCACCAATGGCTGCTCCACCGGCTTGAGCAAGCCGGCGAGTTCGCCCTGGAGGGATTTGTACAGTGCATCGGCATCGGTCAGCTGTTTGCGCGCGACCTTCTGGGTCAGGCTCTTGATGATCACCGAAGTCGCCTCGACCCCGACGTCGGCGGTCAACAGGCGGGTTTCGATGTCTTCGAGCAATTCGTCATCGATGACTTTCTTGCCCAGGAACAGGCTGGCCATGCCTTCGCCGATGCTGGCGCTGGTCTTCGACAGGCCTTGCTTGAGGCGGGCGAAGAAGCCGACCTTGCTCTCCTCGACGGCGCGCGGAGACTCAACCGCGGCCGATGCCTGGACCGGTGCCGGTTCTGGCTCTGGCTCGACGGCGACTGGCGCGACAATTGGAGCCTCAACCGGCTGCGTTGGCGCCGGAATTGGCGGGGTGATGTGCAGGGCTTGGGCGTCCTCGACAAACGCCACCGGCTCTTCCGCCACCGGCAAGGTCAGCCAGGGGGTTTGTCCGGCAGGTGGCGTCAGCGGCTGTTCGGCCACCGGCTCAGGCTCTGGCGCGGGTTCGGCTTCAGGTTCGACCGGTTGCAGCACCGGCTCGGCCAACGGCAGGACGATGGGCGTCGCTTGCTCGTCGACCGGCTCGACGGCGGGCTCAGTCAGCGCTGGCGGCTGCTCGACGACGGTTTCCTGCGGCTTCTTGCGCAGCCATCCGAACAGGCCTTTCTTCTCGCCAGCCGCGGCTGGGGTCTTTTTGTCGTCGTTGGAACCAAACATGGAGGACGGCTATCTCACGGTAGCGACGCGCCACGGGGCGCCTCGGTAATAAAAATTCAATGCTGAACAGACTGCGTTTCATCCAGCTTGTTCACGCGCAACAGATTGTCGAAATGTCTGCGAGACATTTCATGGTCAATTTTTTCGAAGGACTGGCAGGGCATCATCGGCGAAAACGCCGTGATCAGCGAACAAACTCCACGCTTGTGCAAAGTCTTCGACCGACAAAAGGCCTGATAAGCGTGGCCGCCAGTAAAACGGACCGTTATCCTAGCACCCTCTCGCCCGCCGACGCTAAGACCTGGCGGACAACCCAACAGGTTTAAACACGAATGAATGCTCTTGCCCGCCGCGCCGCAGGCCTGCTGCTCAGCACAGTCTGCCTGCCTTTCTCAGCCCTGGCTGCCGACCCACAACCCACCCATGAATTCACCCTCGACAACGGCCTGAAGGTCGTGGTGCGCGAGGACCATCGGGCGCCGGTGGTGGTGTCCCAGGTCTGGTACAAGGTGGGCTCCAGTTACGAGACACCGGGCCAGACCGGTTTGTCCCATGCCCTGGAACACATGATGTTCAAGGGCAGCGAGAAGGTCGGGCCAGGCGAAGCCTCGCTGATCCTGCGCGACCTCGGTGCCGAAGAGAACGCTTTCACCAGCGACGACTTCACCGCCTATTACCAGGTGCTGGCCCGGGACCGTCTGGGCGTGGCATTCGAACTGGAAGCCGACCGCATGGCCAGCCTGCGCCTGCCGCCGGAAGAGTTCAGCCGCGAGATCGAGGTGATCAAGGAAGAGCGCCGCATGCGCACCGACGACAAGCCGATGTCCAAGGCCTTCGAGCGTTTCAAGGCCATGGCCTACCCGGCGAGCGGTTATCACACCCCTACCATCGGCTGGATGGCCGACCTGGACCGGATGACCGTCGGCGAGCTGCGCCATTGGTACGAATCCTGGTACGCCCCGAACAATGCGACCCTGGTGGTGGTCGGAGACGTCACCCCTGACGAGGTCAAGGCCCTGGCCCAGCGCTATTTTGGCCCGGTGCCCCGGCGCGACGTGCCGACGGCGAAGATCCCGCTGGAGCTGGCCGAGCCCGGCCAGCGCCAGATCACCCTGCATGTACAGACCCAACTGCCGAGCCTGATGCTGGCCTTCAACGTCCCGAGCATCGCCACGGCCACCGACAAACGTTCGGTCAACGCCCTGCGGCTGATCTCCGCCTTGCTGGACGGCGGCTACAGCGGGCGCATCCCGACCCAGCTGGAGCGCGGCGAAGAGCTGGTGTCCGGCGGCTCGTCGAATTACGACGCCTATACCCGTGGCGATTCGCTGTTCACCTTGTCGGCGGCGCCCAATACCCAGAAAAACAAAACCATGGCCGAGGCCGAAGCCGGGCTGTGGCGCTTGCTCGATCAACTGAAGAACACCGCCCCGACCGCCGAAGAGCTGGAACGCGTGCGCGCCCAGGTCATCGCCGGCCTGGTGTACGAGCGTGACTCGATCACCAGCCAGGCCACTGCTATCGGTCAGCTGGAAACCGTCGGCCTGTCCTGGAAGCTGATGGACACCGAACTGGCCGATCTGCAAAGCGTGACCCCGCAAGATATCCAGAAGGCAGCCCAGCTGTATTTCACCCGTTCGCGTCTGAGCGTTGCACACGTTTTGCCCGAGGAGAAAGCTCATGAGTGAGCGCAAATCATCGCGCCTGCTGCTGGTCGGCCTGGTGTTCGTCGCCCTGGCCTGCGCCCTGGCTTTCTATCTGTCGCCCGCCAGCCGTGTCACCGCGAGCCAGGCGCTGGACAACGCCAAGTCCGGCAATAAGCTGCAATCGCTGGCGGAACTGGACGGCAAGGCCCCCGGCCATCGTCAGCTCGACGTCCAGACCTGGACCACCGCTGAAGGCGCCAAGGTGCTGTTCGTCGAAGCCCGGGAGCTGCCGATGTTCGACCTGCGCCTGACTTTCGCCGCCGGCAGCAGCCAGGACGGCGACGCCCCTGGCCTGGCGCTGTTGACCAACGCCATGCTCAACGAAGGCGTGGCCGGCAAAGACGTCGGCGCGATTGCCGAAGGCTTCGAAAGCTTGGGCGCGGACTTCGGCAACGGCGCCTACCGCGACATGGCTGTGGCGTCCCTGCGCAGCCTCAGCGCGGTGGACAAGCGCGAGCCGGCGCTGAAGCTGTTCGCTGAAGTCGTCGGCAAACCGACCTTCCCCGCCGACTCCTTCGCCCGCATCAAGAACCAGATGCTCGCCGGCTTCGAGTACCAGAAACAGAACCCTGGCAAACTGGCGGGCCTGGAACTGATGAAGCGCCTGTATGGCGATCACCCCTACGCGCATTCCAGCGACGGCACCGCGCAAAGCATCCCGCCGATCACCCTGGCCCAGGCCCGGGCTTTTCACGCCAAGGCCTACGCCGCTGGCAACGCCGTGATTGCACTGGTGGGAGACTTGTCCCGTGCCGAGGCCGAAGCGGTCGCCGGCCAGGTGTCCGCGGCACTGCCCAAAGGCCCGGCCCTGGCGAAGACCCCGCCTCCGGTGGAACCGAAGGCGAGCGTCAACCACATCGAGTTTCCATCCAAGCAGACCAACCTGATGCTCGCGCAGCTGGGCATCGACCGGGACGACCCGGACTTTGCCGCCGTCTCCCTGGGCAACCAGATCCTAGGCGGTGGCGGTTTCGGCACCCGGCTGATGACCGAGGTGCGGGAAAAACGTGGCCTGACCTACGGCGTGTATTCCGGCTTTACACCGATGCAGGCCCGTGGCCCGTTCATGATCAACCTGCAGACCCGCGCCGAGATGAGCGAAGGCACGCTGAAGCTGGTGCAGGATGTATTCGCCGATTACCTCGCCAATGGCCCGACCCAGAAGGAACTGGACGACGCCAAGCGCGAACTGGCGGGCAGCTTCCCGCTGTCCACCGCCAGCAACGCTGACATCGTCGGCCAGCTTGGCGCCATGGGTTTCTATGATCTGCCACTGAGCTACCTGGAAGATTTCATGCGTCAATCCCAGGCGCTGACGGTCGAGCAAGTCAAGGCTGCGCTGAACAAACACCTGAGCACCGATAAAATGGTCATCGTGACCGCCGGTCCGACCGTGCCACAGAAGCCGCTGCCGGCCCCCACTGACAAACCCGCCGAGCAACCGCTCGGGGTCCCGGAGCACTAATGGCCCGTCCATCGAATTCCAGCAAGAAACCCGTCCACAACGGTGTGAACCAGTTACGCATCATCGGTGGCGAATGGCGCAGCCGGCGCCTGAGCTTTCCCGAAGCCCCAGGCTTGCGTCCGACCCCGGATCGGGTGCGTGAAACGCTGTTCAACTGGCTCGCACCCTATGTGGAAGGCGCACGGGTGCTCGACCCGTTCGCCGGCAGCGGCGCGCTGTTCCTCGAAGCGCTATCCCGTGGCGCGGCCATGGGCCAAGCGCTGGACGCCAGCAGCCTGGCGGTTTCCAGCCTGAAAGAACACCTCGGTACCTTGCGCTGCACCGTCGGCCAGGTGCACACGGCTGACGCGCTGCGCTACCTGGACAGCCAGCCGGCAACCCCTTTCGACCTGGTGTTCCTGGACCCGCCGTTCAACCAGAACCTGTTGCCGACCGTATGCGCCCTGCTGGAGGAACGGCAGTGGCTGGCCGCGGATGCCTGGGTCTACACTGAAAGCGAGACCGCCCCGTCCACCCTTGGCTTGCCGGGCAATTGGCGCCTGCATCGCGAGCAGAAATCCGGACGGGTGTATTACGCGTTGTGGCAGCGCATGGCAGACGTCGTTGGCTGAACGACTGGCCGGTGCATCGAGAATAAGAATGTCCGCCGCATCTGAACGTTTCGTCCCGCCCCCGGGCCTGGGCAATCCGCACTTGCAGACCTTGTGGGGCCCGCTTTGGCGCAAGACCACCCACATCGAGCGACAACGCGAACGCCTGTGGCTGGAAGACGGAGACTTCCTCGACCTCGACTGGCATGGCCCCCACAGCGCCAAGGCGCCCGTGGTGCTGGTGCTCCATGGGCTGACCGGCTCTTCCAACTCGCCGTACGTGGCCGGCCTGCAACAAGCGCTCGGGCGCCAGGACTGGGCGAGTGTCGCGCTGAACTGGCGCGGCTGTTCGGGGGAGCCGAACCTGTTGCCGCGCAGCTATCACTCGGGCGTCAGCGAGGACCTGGCCGCCGCCATCACCCATATCCGCGCCCTGCGCCCCTTGGCGCCGTTGTTCGCCGTGGGCTATTCGCTGGGTGGCAACGTGTTGCTCAAGCATCTGGGGGAAACCGGCAGCGACAGCCGGTTACAGGGCGCCGTGGCGGTCTCGGTGCCGTTTCGCCTCGACCAGTGCGCCGATCGCATCGGACAAGGCTTCTCGCGGTTCTACCAGGCGCATTTCATGCGGCAACTGGTGGCCTACGTGCGCAATAAGCAACGCCAGTTCCAGCACGACGGCCGCCATGAAGGGCTGGCGACCTTGATGGCACTGGGTCCGTTGGAAAACATGCGCACGTTCTGGGATTTCGATGGCCGGGTGACCGCGCCGTTGCATGGTTTTTCGGATGCGGCAGATTATTACCGCCAGGCCTCCAGCCGCTATTTCATGGGCAGGATCGCCACCCCGACCCTGGTCATCCAGGCCGCCGACGATCCGTTCGTGTTTCCCCACAGCCTGCCCGAGCCCGCCGAGCTATCGGCCTCGACGCAACTTGAGCTGCATCCACGGGGTGGGCATGTGGGGTTTGTCGATGGAACCTTGCGCAACCCCGGCTATTACCTGGAGCGACGAATTCCACAGTGGCTGGCAAGCCTGTGCCGTGGTGCATAAACGCATCGTTACCATGGCGAGGGAGCTTGCTCCCGCTGGAGTGCGCAGCGCTCCCAAGCTCTTGTGGGGCCGCTTCGCAGCCCAACGGGAGCAAGCTCCCTCGCCACAAAATCCATCGGCCCCGGAACTGAACGCTATTCGCCCTTCGCCACACCCCGCTGCGGGTCATTGATCCACTCGCTCCACGAACCGGCGTACAACCGGCCCAGCGGATATCCCGCCAGGCACAAGGCGAACAGGTTATGACACGCCGTCACGCCCGAGCCACAGTAGGCCACCAGTTCGGTCGGCGACCGCCCGCCGAGCTTTTCGGCGAAGCGCTGCTTGAGCTGATCGGCTGGCAGGAAGCGGCCGTCGCTGCCCAGGTTGTCGGTGAACGCTGCGCATTGCGCGCCGGGGATATGTCCGGCCACCGGATCGATCGGCTCGACCTCACCCTTGAAACGCGGCAACGCCCTGGCATCCAGCAGCGTCATGTCGGGCTGGCCCAGGCGTTGTTGTAACGCTTGGGCACTGAGCAGCAAGGTTGCATCCGGCGAACCGCTGAAGCGGCCGCGACGGTCTTGCGGCGGATCGAGGCTCAATGGCAAGCCGGCGGTATGCCAGGCCTTGAGGCCACCGTCGAGGATAAACACGCCCTCGCGCTTGCCCAGCCAGGCCAGCAGCCACCAGGCCCGCGCCGCGTAAGCACCAGGGCCATCATCGTAGAGCATGATGTCGCTGTCGTTATCGACACCCCAGGCCTGGAGGCGCTCGACCAGAGCTTCGGGCTCCGGCAGCGGATGACGCCCGGTCACGCCTTTGGTCACCGGCCCGCTCAGGTCCCGCTCGAGGTCGGCGAACGACGCGCCGGCAATATGGCCTTCGGCATAGCTGCGCTGGCCGTAATCCGGATCCTCCAGGGCAAAGCGGCAATCGAGAATAACCAGCCCGGGCTGCGCCCGACGCTGTTCGAGGGCTTGAGGACTGATGAGTTGGGCAATGGGCATGGTGAACTCCTGTGACGCCAATCGAGGGATCGATCCTACTGCCCTTCCTCCAGGGTCTGGGCCAATGGGACGTAAAACTCTTTGAACAGTGCATCCACCGCTTCGCGGGCCTGGTCGGTGACGAAGCCGGCCTCCAGCACCAGGACCTGATACACCCCGCGCTTGATCGCCTGCTCGCTCAGATGACTGGAATTTTCCCGGGTGGTGCACAGAAACCGCACCCACGAAGTGAGGATGATCCAGGCATTGAGGGTCAGGGACTCGATCTGGACCCGATCCATCTTCAGGATGCCGGCGGCGACGAAGCCCTCATAGATAGCGGTCCCGTGGATCAGGCAGCGCTGGGAGAAACGCCGATAGCGGGCTGCCAGGTCCGGGTCGCTATCGAGCAGATGCTCCAGGTCCCGATGCAGGAAACGGTAGCTCCACATGGCCGACAACAGCTCCTGCAAATAGAAGCGCTTGTCTTCCACCGTGGCCGCCCGCCCTACAGGTGGGCGCAGGAAGCTGTCCACCAGGTTCTCGTACTCACTGAACAGCACGGCGATGATCGCCTGCTTGTTGGGGAAGTGGTAGTAGAGGTTACCCGGCGACATGTCCATGTGCGCGGCAATATGGTTGGTGCTGACACTGCGCTCGCCTTGCTGATTGAACAGCTCCAGGCTGTTCTGCACGATGCGCTCGCTGGTTTTTATTCGTGGGGCCATGGTTTGGGCTTTAATCGACGAAGGCATTGAGCGGCATCTTACGACCTATCGGTCACAGGAAAAACCCAAGGATGCCGTTGACTTTCTAGAGTACAAGCTCTAAAAACACCCCATTCTAATAATATCCGGTGCCCGCCATGCCAGCCGACGTTGCTTTCCTGCACCAATCCCAACAGCAACTGGACGAATTGCGGGCGCTCTTTGACGCGCAGCGCCAGGCCTACGCCGCCCATCCACTGCCGCCGGTCGAACAACGCCGGCAGTGGCTCAAGGCCTTGCGCGAAATACTGAGCGATGAACGCCAGGCCCTGATCGACGCCATCAGTCAGGATTTCAGCCACCGCAGCGCCGACGAAACATTGCTGGCCGAGCTGATGCCCAGCCTGCATGGCATTCATTACGCCAGCCGGCACCTCAAGGGCTGGATGAAACCCTCCCGGCGTAAAGTGGGCATGGCCTTCCAGCCGGCATCGGCCAAGGTGGTGTATCAACCGCTGGGGGTGGTCGGGGTGATCGTGCCCTGGAACTATCCGTTGTTCCTGGCCATCGGGCCGTTGGTCGGCGCGCTGGCGGCAGGTAACCGGGTGATGCTCAAACTCAGCGAATCGACCCCGGCCACCGGGCAACTGCTCAAGCAATTGCTGGCGCGAGTCTTTCCCCAGGACCTGGTCTGCGTGGTACTCGGTGAAGCCGAGGTCGGCATGGCATTTTCCAAGCTGCCCTTCGATCACCTGTTGTTCACCGGCGCCACCAGCATCGGCAAGCATGTCATGCGGGCCGCCGCCGAAAACCTGACCCCGGTCACCCTGGAACTGGGTGGAAAATCGCCGGCCATCGTGTCCGGAGATGTCCCGCTCAAGGACGCCGCCGAGCGTATTGCCTTCGGCAAGACCCTGAACGCCGGGCAGACCTGCGTCGCCCCGGACTATGTGCTGGTGCCGCAGAACCGGGTCGGTGAATTCGTCGAGGCCTATCGCGAGGCGGTTCGTGGGTTCTATCCGACCCTGGCGAACAACCCGGACTACACCGCAATCATCAACGAAAGACAACTGGCGCGGCTCAACGGTTACATCGGCGACGCCACCAGCAAGGGCGCGCTGCTGATCGAGCTGTTCGAGCAAGGCCAGGGGCGACGCATGCCCCATAGCCTGTTGCTCAATGTCAACGATGAAATGACCGTCATGCAGGACGAAATCTTCGGTCCGCTGCTGCCCATCGTGCCCTACGAGCATCTGGACCAGGCATTTGCCTACATCAATCGGCGACCGCGTCCCCTGGCACTTTATTACTTCGGCTACGACAAGGCCGAACAGAATCGCGTACTCCACGAGACTCATTCCGGCGGCGTCTGCCTGAACGACACGCTGTTGCACGTCGCCCAGGACGACTTGCCATTCGGCGGTATCGGCCCGTCGGGCATGGGGCACTACCACGGGCACGAGGGGTTCCTGACTTTCAGCAAGGCCAAGGCGGTGCTGGCCAAGCAGCGCTTCAACGCTGCCCGCCTGATATACCCACCGTACGGCAAGCCTTTGCAGAAGTTGATCCAGAAGCTGTTTGTCCGTTGACGCGTTGTTCCTGCCGGCAATAAATCGGGTAATAACAAGAATGAACCCAAGCCTGATCGACACACCCGCCCTGTCACGGCGCGGCCTGCTGAAATTCAGCTTCGGCGCCAGCGCCTTCCTGGCAACCGTCGGGTTGGGGGCCAGCCTGAGCGGCTGCTCGCCGAGCCATCCGGCCAATGGCCTGGCGGTTTTGCGTGACAGCGACCTGCCATTTCTACGGGCCGTCATCCCGGTGATGCTGGATGGCGCGGTGGCGGTCGAGAATATCTACGCCGCGACGGACCTCACCTTACAAAGCCTGGACAACGGCCTGGCGCACCTGTCCCCGTCCATGCTCAAGCTCACGCACCAGCTGTTCGACGTGCTCTCGCTCGGCATCACCCGTGGACCTCTGACCGGGGTCTGGGGCTCGTGGGAAAACGCCAGCGCCGAAGACATACGCCAGTTTCTCCACCGTTGGGAAAACAGTTCGCTGGACCTGCTGCAACAAGGCCACGGCTCGCTGCTGCAGATGGTGATGATGGCGTGGTACAGCCGGGCCGAGGCCTGGGCGCATTGCGGGTATCCGGGGCCGCCGAAGGTTTGAAATCCAAGTGCTTTTGTGGGAGCGAGCTTGCTCGCGATAGCGGTGTGTCAGCTCACTTGATTACTGCTGACCCGACGCCATCGCGAGCAAGCTCGCTCCCACAGGGAAAGCATTCCAATCCATAACAACAAGAGAATCCCCACATGCCCGTACCCGATCCCTTCCGCGAAGGCCTGGCCCGCGGTTGGACCACCTACAACGGCGCCCGGCTGACCCAGGACCTGCACCTGGAAGCCGACGTGGCAATCATCGGCAGCGGTGCCGGCGGTGGCACCACGGCGGAAATCCTCAGCGCGGCCGGCTACAAGGTGTTGCTGATCGAGGAAGGCCCGCTCAAAACCAGCCACGACTTCAAGCTGCTGGAGGACCAGGCCTACACCAGCCTGTACCAGGAAGGCCTGGGACGCATGAGCAAGGACGGCGCCATCACCATTCTTCAGGGCCGGGCGGTGGGCGGCACGACGCTGATCAACTGGACCTCCAGCTTTCGCACCCCGGACCAGACCCTCGACCATTGGGCCGCCGAGCATCAGGTCAAGGGGCACAGCCCCGCCGAAATGGCGCCCTGGTTCGAACAAATGGAGCAACGCCTGGGCGTGGCGCCGTGGTTGATTCCACCCAATGCCAACAACGACGTGATCCGCAAAGGCTGCGAACAGCTGGGCTACAGCTGGCACGTCATCCCGCGCAATGTGCGCGGTTGCTGGAACCTGGGTTATTGCGGTCTCGGCTGCCCGTCCAACGCCAAGCAATCGATGCTGGTCACGACCATTCCTGCCACGCTGGATAAAGGCGGCGCGCTGCTTTATCTGGCGCGGGCCGAGCGCCTGATCCTCAAGAATGACGTCGTGGTCGGCCTGGAATGCCTGGCTATGGACGAACGTTGCGTGGCACCGAACGGGCGGCGCATCACGGTCAAGGCGCGGCACTATGTGCTGGCCGGCGGCGGCATCAACAGCCCGGCCCTGTTGTTGCGCTCCGATGCGCCGGACCCGCACCGCCGCCTGGGCAAGCGCACCTTTCTGCACCTGGTGAACACCTCGGCCGGGCAGTTCGACGAGGTCATCAACCCGTTCTACGGCGCCCCGCAATCGATCTATTCGGACCATTTCCAGTGGCAGGACGGCCCCACCGGCCGGATGTCCTACAAGCTCGAAGTCCCGCCGCTGCATCCGGCCCTTGCCGCCACCTTGCTGGGCGGGTTCGGCAGCGAAAGCGCCGCGCACATGGGCCAGTTGCCCCACACCCACGCCATGCTGGCACTGTTGCGCGACGGTTTTCATCCGGACAGCCCCGGCGGTACCGTCGAATTGCGCAGCGACGGTACGCCCGTGCTCGACTATCCGGTTTCGCCCTATATCCGGGACGGCCTGCGCCGGGCCTTTCACAGCATGGCCGAGATCCAGTTCGCTGGCGGCGCGAAGGCGGTCATGCCGGTGCACAGCGATGCCCGCTACGTGAAGACCCTGGCCGAGGCCCGCACGCTGATAGACAGCCTGGACCTGGCCTTGCACCGCACGCGCCTGGCCAGCGCCCACGTAATGGGCGGTTGCGCCATGGGCGAGAATCGCCAGACCGCGGTCGCCGATAGCCTCGGTCGCCACCATCAACTGGGCAATCTGTCGATCCATGACGGCTCGCTGTTCCCCACGAGCATTGGTGCCAATCCGCAGTTGTCGGTATACGGTTTGACGGCGAAACTGGCGACTTCCCTAGCCGAACGCCTGAGAAACCCATGACAGCCGGCAGTATTCGCAGCGCCTATAGTGCGTTCTTGTCCCAAAGCCGACTTGGCCGACCGGACAGGCTGCGATACCATCCGACTCCCCAACGGATTCCCGCCAGGACGACGCGATGAACCGAGTGTTGTACCCAGGTACCTTCGACCCGATTACCAAGGGCCATGGCGATCTGGTCGAACGCGCCGCGCGCCTGTTCGACCACGTAATCATTGCCGTCGCCGCCAGCCCGAAGAAAAACCCGCTGTTCCCGCTGGAGCAACGCGTGGAGCTGGCCCGCGAGGTCACCAAGCACCTGCCGAACGTAGAAGTGGTCGGTTTCTCGACGCTGCTGGCGCATTTTGCCAAGGAGCAGAATGCCAACGTGTTCCTGCGCGGCCTGCGTGCGGTCTCGGACTTCGAGTACGAATTCCAGCTGGCCAACATGAACCGCCAGTTGGCCCCGGACGTCGAAAGCCTGTTCCTGACGCCGTCGGAGCGCTACTCGTTCATCTCTTCGACCCTGGTGCGGGAAATCGCGGCGCTGGGTGGTGACATCACCAAGTTCGTCCACCCGGCCGTGGCTGATGCGCTGACCCTGCGCTTCAAGAAATGACCCGCTGACTGCGCTGCGTCTCGCCGCACGGCAGTCCATCGCGCCCGCGTGCACTGCGCTCGCCAATGCGGCACAATTGCGCGCATACGTTTTTAAGATGCCCGGGCTAACGCCCCGGCAGGAGCCTGCATGTCCCTGATCATCACCGACGACTGCATCAATTGCGACGTCTGCGAACCCGAGTGCCCGAACGAAGCCATTTCCCAGGGCGAAGAGATCTATGTCATCGACCCGAACCTGTGCACCCAGTGCGTCGGCCACTACGACGAACCCCAGTGTCAGCAGGTATGCCCGGTGGATTGCATCCCGCTGGACGAAGCCCATCCGGAGACTGAAGAACAGTTGATGGAGAAATATCGCAGGATTACGGGCAAGGGTTGAGCCAGAAGGTCCTGTAGCGCCTGTACTGGCCCTATCGCGAGCAGGCTCGCTCCCACAAGGGATCTGCACGTGGCACAAATAGCGTGAACACAGCAGACCCCCTGTGGGAGCGAGCCTGCTCGCGATGAGGCCATAAGCCATATCCCAAAACCAACTGCCCTCACTCCCGCCGCTCAAACCCCTCTCCAATACACCCCAGACACCGCACGAACGTAGCCCTGGCCGGGTCCACGACCAAGGCTTTCCCCGCATCCCCCACCCCACCGCCCAACGCGGTAAAAGGCAACGACACCACGAACGCCCCGGTGCCGATCACGGTGGCAGCGAGCAGCAGTGGACGGGCGATCAGCAGGTCACCGAGCATGGCATAGGCTGGCGGGTTCTGGATGGTGTAGCGCGGGTCGCCGCTGCCGCCGTTGGCCAGGGCAGGCACGGCGACACTCAGCAGCAGCGTGAGAACGACAGGTCGGAACACATTCATCGGGCGATCCTTCGGTTAAGCAGTACGACTACTGACTATAGACCGTAGGACAAATCAGCTCTGGCAGCGTGGACACCAGACGCTCGCACGCTGGCCCAGGCGGATTTCCCGCAGCCCCGTGCCACAGACCTTGCACAACTGGCCACCGCGGCCATAGACGAACAGTTCCTGCTGGAAATACCCAGGCTGGCCGTCACCGCCGATGAAATCGCGCAGGGTGGTGCCGCCGCGCTCGATGGCATGGGCGAGGATGCGTTTGATCTCGATGGCCAGCTTGAGGTAACGCGCCCGGGAAATTCCCCCGGCCGCCCGGCGCGGGTCGATGCCGGCGGCAAACAGCGCTTCGGTCGCGTAGATGTTGCCGACACCCACCACTACCGCGTTGTCCATGATGAACGGCTTGACCGCCATGGAGCGGCCGCGGGACAACTGGAACAAGCGCTCGCCGTCGAACAGATCGGTCAGCGGCTCCGGCCCGAGGCGAACCAACAGTTCGTGATTGAGCGGATCGAGGCTCCAGAGCATCGCGCCGAAACGTCGCGGGTCGGTGTAGCGCAGCGCCAGGCCGGACTCCAGTTCGATGTCCACATGCTCGTGCCGGGCGGCCGGCATGCCGACCTCCACCAGCCGCAGGTTGCCGGACATGCCCAAGTGACTGATCAACGTGCCGACCTCGGCGTTGATCAACAGGTACTTGGCCCGGCGCTCCACCTGCACGATGCGCTGGCCCGAGAGGCGCACATCGAGGTCTTCCGGAATCGGCCAGCGCAGCCGACGATCACGCACCAGCACGCGGCTGACCCGCTGCCCTTCAAGGTGTGGCGCGATTCCGCGGCGAGTGGTTTCGACTTCCGGCAGTTCTGGCATGGGGCTCTCGAGTCAGGCGAAGCTCGTACTCAGCGAGTGGCGAGATCGCGGATTTCCTGTTTCTGGGTCTGGAAGTCGTATTCCGACAATCCGATGTAGTCGAGCACCAGCGGTCCGACACACTCCCACTCGTGGTCTTCGGCCTGATTGCCCAGTACCCGGTGGGAGGCACAGATGTTCTCCGACATCTTGAGGATCGCCAGCAGGTTCTTCAGCTGGCAGTTGTTACGCGAAGACTCGTCGCTGAAGACCGCGAGGGCGTTGTGGTGATTGGCGATAGCCTGGCTGACATGGTCCGGCAGGCGCCAGGACTTGGACGTGTAGTAACCGACCACTGCATGATTGGTATTGAACACCCGGTTCTCGGTGTCCACCACCCGACATTGCGCGCTGGCGCTGGCATAGGCCTCCTCCAGCACGCTCATGTAGTCGGGGAACTGCTTGAGCATCAACGGCACGCCGCAATCGTGGAACAGCCCCAGCGCATAGGCTTCGTCGCCATTCTCCAGGCCGACGCGCTTGGCCAGGGTCAGGCAGGTCATCGCCACGTCCTGGGCGGTGTCCCAGAAACGGTTGAGGGTGACGATGGTATCGTCGTGCAGCTCGCCTTTGATCGATTGCGCGTTGATCAGGTTGATGATCGAACGACTCCCCAACAGGTTCACCGCGCGCTGGATCGAGGTGATCTTGTTGCGCAGGCCGTAATACGGCGAGTTGACAATCTTGAGCAACGCGCCCGAAAGGCCCGGATCCTGGGAGATCAGCTTGGCGATTGTCTCCAGGTCCGGATCCGGCATGTACTGCTCCATCTGCAGATCCACCATGATCTGCGGCTGGGGCGGCACGCTGATGCCTTGCAGGGACTGTTGGATCTGTTCGGCGGAAAGCTCTTGGGACATGAGTACATACTCTGGGCACAGGCGGCGATTCTAACCCTGAATGACGCATCCGATACACCGCCCGGTAGATGGGCGGAACTTTCGTTCGGCCACAGGCTTCGGACTCAGTAGGGCCGATATCAAACCTGCGTAAGGCTTAGGTCGGCCGCCAATCCAATCAGCTTGAGGAGAAATTTCATGCCCGGTTCGCTGAACAACAAGCGTGTCGCCATCCTGGTGACCGACGGTTTCGAACAGGCCGAACTGACCGGCCCGAAACAGGCATTGGAACAGGCCGGAGCCCAGGTGGACATCCTTTCCGCCAAGGAAGGCCAGGTCAAAGGCTGGAACCATGACAAACCCGCCGACGATTTCAAGATCGACCTGACCTTCAAGGCCGCCCATGTCGAGCAGTACGACGCCGTGGTGCTGCCCGGCGGTGTGCAGAACTCCGACACCATCCGCATAGACCCCGACGCACAGCGCCTGGTCAAAGGTTTCGAGGCGGCCAGCAAGCCCATCGCGGTGATCTGCCACGGTGGCTGGCTGCTGGTGTCGTCCGGGCTGGTCAAGGGCAAGACCATGACCAGTTACAAGACGCTCAAGGACGACTTGGTCAACGCGGGCGCCAATTGGGTAGACCAGGAAGTGGTCAAGGACGGTACATTGATCAGCAGTCGCCAGCCCGATGACATCCCGGCGTTCAATCGAGAGTTGATCGGGGCGTTGTCTGCCTGACTCATCGTAGCAAGGGGGCTTGATCGAAATAGGGCGGCTGCGCCACCCAGCGGGAGCAAGCTCCCTCGCCACATGTCCAGCGCAAGCCCCGGACCCGCTTCAACACGCTATACTCCCGCTCTTTTTTCCGGAGCGACGTCATGTCCCTGCCCAGCCTGCGCCTCAAAGCCAATGCCGACCGTCGCCTGCGCGCCGGTCACCTGTGGGTCTACAGTAACGAGATCGACGTAGCCGCGACCCCGTTGCACGGCTTCAAGGCCGGCGACCAGGCGATCCTCGAAGCCGCCGGCGGCAAGCCGTTGGGCATCGTCGCGATGAGCCCCAACAACCTGATCTGCGCACGCCTGCTGTCCCGCGACGTGAAGTTGCCACTGGACAAATCCCTGCTGGTGCATCGCTTGAACGTGGCGCTGTCGTTGCGCGAGCGGTTGTTCGACAAGCCGTTCTATCGGTTGGTCTACGGTGATTCCGACCTGTTGCCGGGCCTGGTGGTCGATCGTTTCGGCGATATCCTGGTGGTGCAACTCGCTTCCGCCACCATGGAAGCCCACAAGGACGACGTGATCGCCGCCCTGACCCAGGTGCTCAAGCCCAGCGGCATCCTGTTCAAGAACGACTCCGCCGCACGCGACGCCGAAGGCCTGGAGCGCTACGTCGAGACCGTGTTCGGCGTTGTGCCAGAGTGGGTCGCCCTGGAAGAGAACGGCGTGAAGTTCGAAGCACCGGTCATGGAAGGCCAGAAGACCGGCTGGTTCTACGACCACCGCATGAACCGTGCGCGCCTGGCGCCTTATGCCAAGGGCAAACGCGTGCTGGACCTGTTCAGCTACATCGGTGGCTGGGGCGTGCAAGCCGCCGCCTTCGGCGCCAGCGAAGTGTTCTGCGTCGACGCATCGGGCTTTGCCCTGGACGGCGTCGAGCGTAACGCGGCGCTGAACGGCTTCGCCGAGAAACTGACCTGCGTCGAAGGCGACGTGTTCGAAGCCCTGAAGGAGCTCAAGGCCAGCGAAGAACGCTTCGACGTGATCGTCGCCGACCCACCGGCGTTCATCAAGCGCAAGAAAGACCTGAAGAATGGCGAAGGCGCCTATCGCCGACTCAACGAACAAGCCATGCGCCTGCTCAGCAAGGACGGCATTCTGGTCAGCGCTTCGTGCTCCATGCACCTGCCCGAAGACGACCTGCAGAACATCCTGCTGACCAGCGCCCGCCACCTGGACCGCAACATCCAACTGCTCGAGCGCGGCGGCCAGGGCCCGGACCACCCGGTGCACCCGGCCATTGCTGAAACGCGCTACATCAAGAGCATTACTTGCCGGTTGTTGCCTAATAGCTGAGTGACCGCGCGGAACCGGAGCTGCGGCTCCGGTGTTGCGTAATGACCGATGACACCTTGATCGCAGCCGGGCTGCGATTTTTTTTGCCTGCCGAACGGTACCGCGGCGTGACGTTCGCGTGCAGGCTCGCGCCCACAATCGGACAGGGGCATCCCTGAAGAAACGGGTCGGCTGTCAGGCCGTCTTGCAGCCATGAAGTCATTGTCGATGGCTTGTAAGACCTCTCCCACGTGATTACCGGAGCCTTCCTACTCAATCGCCCCTTGCCAGTAAGTGCTCAAGTTTCAACACTGACAGCCCCATTTATCGGGACTGTACAAGCGCCGAATTTCCTCCAGGGCAGGTACCGATGGCTGACACCAGAGCGTTCTCAAACACCCGAAAACCCGCAACGGTCGGCCTGCTCCTGATGCTGACTTTGCTCGGGGTGTTTCCAATCGACGTGGTGCTGCCGTCGTTTCCTGCGCTGTCCGAACATTTCGGACGTCCATCGTCCGAAATCGCCCTGTCCGTCAGCCTGTTCGCGGTGGGGATTGCCCTTTCGCAGTTGCTGGTCGGCCCGCTCTCCGACGCCATGGGCCGCAAGAGCCTGTTGTTGGTCGGGATTGGCGCTTCTGCCATTGGAGCAACCGGTTGCGTACTGGCCGAGAGTTTTGAGGGTTTTCTGTTGTTCCGTGTCGT
The DNA here is from genome assembly GCF_052042015.1 of Pseudomonas sp. SMV71. Classification (NCBI taxonomy): domain Bacteria; kingdom Pseudomonadati; phylum Pseudomonadota; class Gammaproteobacteria; order Pseudomonadales; family Pseudomonadaceae; genus Pseudomonas; species Pseudomonas sp. SMV71. The sequence continues at coordinate 87,543 of NZ_JBKGGU010000023.1, forward strand.
CCAGGCCCTGGGGTGCGGTTGCTTCGTGCTGTCCCAGGCGCTGATCCAGGATCTGTTCACATGCCGGGAACAACAGCGACTGCGAATTTTCCTGGTGACCTGCGGCGGGGTCTTCATTTCCGTTTCGCCGCTGGCCGGCACCGGGTTGCAAAGCTGGATAGGTTGGCGCGGCAGCTTCCTGGTGTTCATGGCCCTGGCTGTCGGTGCGTTCATGAGCGCCTGTTTTCTGCTCAAGCCTTCTCCAGCGGATAGCCAGCGCAGGCGCCCGGACTTCATCGCGGCCTACCGAACGGTATGCAGCGATTTCACCTTCATGGCGTACTGGCTGACGTCCGCGCTGGCGTTCTCCTGCCATTTCTCGTTCATCGTGATTTCGCCGCTGATTCTGATCGACCAGTTGCACCTGTCGTCCGAGGCTTTTTCACTGGCGCTGCTGGGCTATGGCATGGCTTACATCGGCGGTGGAGCGGCCGCGACGTTGCTCAGCAGCCGAATCGACCCACAAATACAAATTTTCACGGGCCTGAGCCTGATTCTGACGGCGGGTGCGCTGATGTTCTGGCTATGCACCTATCTGGGTTTGTCAGTCACCACCCTGTTGCTGCCCATGATCGTGTGCACCGCCGGAACCACCATTGCCCGCGCAGCAGCCCACACCCAGGCCATGAACAGATTCCCCGAACGAGCCGGAACCTCTGCTTCGGCCGGCAGTGTGCTGATCTTCATCGCTGGCGGGCTGACCAGTGCCGCGATCAGTCTTACTTCACTGGACAGGCAGATGACGCTGGCCCTCTGCCTGATACTGCTCGGTTTCCTGGGGCTGATGCTCAATGCTCTGGTCCGGCATCGCTACGGCGCGCTGTCGACCGGCTGAACCCTGCCAGTCGTCATCCCGTAAGCGCCATCGGCATCCGATCAGCGCTTTGCAGCATTTCATCCTGGCGTCAGCGGTGTAGAATCGCGGGATTCATCGCCATTCATCCCCGGCGGGTTTATGAGCTCATGCCCAGGCGCGCAGTGATCCTGCACCGTCAACGGCCACTTCCCGGTACACCGCCCATCCAGAGTGTTCCAGACGTCGACAGAAGCTCACTTCCCCTGACTAGTACCTGATTTGCCGCCCGGAGTGTTCCATGCCCGATTACCGCTCGAAAACATCCACCCACGGTCGCAACATGGCCGGCGCCCGTGCACTGTGGCGCGCCACGGGGATGAAGGATGACGACTTCAAGAAGCCGATCATCGCCATTGCCAACTCCTTCACCCAGTTCGTACCGGGCCATGTCCACCTCAAGGACCTGGGCCAGCTGGTTGCCCGGGAAATCGAACGCGCAGGCGGCGTAGCCAAGGAGTTCAACACCATCGCGGTGGACGACGGCATCGCCATGGGCCACGACGGCATGCTCTATTCGCTGCCGAGCCGCGAGATCATCGCCGACTCCGTCGAATACATGGTCAACGCCCACTGCGCTGACGCCATCGTGTGCATTTCCAACTGCGACAAGATCACCCCCGGCATGCTCATGGCCGCCCTGCGCCTGAACATTCCGGTGATCTTCGTCTCCGGCGGCCCGATGGAAGCTGGCAAGACCAAGCTCGCCAGCCACGGCCTCGACCTGGTGGACGCCATGGTGATCGCCGCCGACTCCAGCGCCTCCGACGAGAAGGTCGCCGAGTACGAGCGCAGCGCCTGCCCGACCTGCGGTTCATGCTCCGGCATGTTCACCGCCAACTCGATGAACTGCCTGACCGAGGCCCTTGGCCTGGCCCTGCCGGGCAACGGCTCGACCCTGGCCACCCACAGCGACCGCGAGCAGCTGTTCCTGCAGGCCGGCCGGACCATCGTCGAGCTGTGCAAGCGCTACTACGGTGAGAACGACGCGTCGGTGTTGCCGCGCAACATCGCCAACTTCAAGGCGTTCGAAAACGCCATGACCCTGGACATCGCCATGGGCGGTTCCACCAACACCATCCTGCATTTGCTGGCCGCCGCCCAGGAAGCCGAGGTCGATTTCGACCTGCGCGACATCGACCGCCTGTCCCGCAACGTGCCGCAACTGTGCAAGGTCGCGCCGAACATCCAGAAGTACCACATGGAAGACGTGCACCGCGCCGGCGGGATCTTCAGCATCCTCGGTTCGTTGGCCCGTGGTGGCCTGCTGCACACCGACCTGCCGACCGTGCACAGCAAAAGCATGGCCGAGGCCATTGCCAAGTGGGACATCACCCAGACCACCGACGAAGCCGTGCACCATTTCTTCAAGGCAGGCCCGGCGGGTATTCCGACGCAAACCGCGTTCAGCCAGTCGACCCGTTGGGAAACCCTGGACGACGACCGTGAAAACGGTTGTATCCGCAGCGTCGAACATGCCTATTCCAAGGAAGGTGGCCTCGCCGTGCTGTACGGCAACATCGCCCTGGACGGCTGCGTGGTGAAAACCGCAGGTGTCGACGAGTCGATCCATGTATTCGAAGGCAACGCCAAGATCTTCGAAAGCCAGGACAGCGCAGTGCGTGGGATCCTCGCCGACGAAGTGAAGGCCGGCGATATCGTGATCATTCGCTACGAAGGCCCGAAAGGCGGTCCGGGCATGCAGGAAATGCTCTACCCCACCTCGTACCTGAAATCCAAAGGCCTGGGCAAAGCCTGCGCCCTGCTCACCGACGGTCGTTTCTCCGGCGGTACCTCAGGGCTGTCCATCGGCCACGCTTCCCCCGAAGCGGCTGCCGGTGGCGCCATCGGCCTGGTGCAGGACGGCGACAAGGTGCTGATCGACATTCCGAACCGTTCGATCAACCTGTTGGTCAGCGATGAAGAACTGGCCGCACGTCGGGTCGTGCAGGACAGCAAAGGCTGGAAGCCGGCGGAAGTACGTCCCCGTAAAGTGACTACCGCGCTCAAGGCCTATGCCCTGCTCGCTACCAGCGCCGACAAGGGCGCGGTGCGCAACAAGGCGCTGCTGGACGGGCTGTAAGCGTTCATCGCCACGATAAAAATGCCCCGCCAAGTGCGGGGCATTTTTTTGTCTGTTCCGTGGCGAGGGAGCTTGCTCCCGCTCGGCTGCGCAGCAGTCACAAAGGTCTTGGGCCGGCTGCGCAGGCCAGCGGGAGCAAGCTCCCTCGCCACGGGTGTGTGCCAGGTTTTCGGTGTT